>NZ_JBKFDK010000026.1:0-66851 GCF_046452435.1 Motilimonas thetidivivens | reverse complement strand
TAGGGTTTGCTCAGGTAATTATTTTTCGCCGAGCGAGCTCGGCTCCTACAAGGGGGCAAAAAACCACTTTTGTCTTTGAACACCTATAAATCTGGGTGTTGCAAACGTAAAAATTGCCGGCTGATTTCGTGTTTATCTTGTTGTTGTATATCCCTAGCATGGCCGCTTAAGTGGCTGATTAACAAGCTTTGACTTAATTGAGCTTGATGAGCCGCCTGATAAAACGGAGCCAGCTCTACTATGCTGTGCAGTTGGTTTTTCTGCATCAGTTTATTTAACTGGGTAAGGGTAGCTTTGGGTAATCCTAGTTTGGCTGCGGTGTAGCGCACTTGCAGTTTAAATCGCTGCTGGCAGCCAAAACTTGGGGTTAAGCAAAGCCCAGCTTTGACATAAGGGACCGCGTAGTCTGCTTGCTGGCTGTGTCCATTGGATTGCGCTTGAGTAGGTGGTGTGACTAAGGTGGCAATGGTTTTACTGGCGAGTTTAATGTTGACCTCTTTGCCTATGCTTAGGCCGTGTTGGTTTAGATAATCCAGTGAGTAAGCCGACACCTTAGCCACGGTTTTATCACCTAATTGGATTGGCTCAAAATGTAACAAAGGGGTAATTTTCCCCGTTCTTCCCACGCTAAAACTCACTTTCTCAATTTTTACCAAATGTTGTTTAGCCTTAGGCTTGTAGGCCATTGCCCAATGGGGATATTGGCGATTTTCACCTAGGCTGAGGCGAGATTGTTGACTACTGAGTTTTATCACCACGCCGTCAATATCGGCATCTAATGGCGCTTGTTGTTGCCAGTGGGCTAGCCACTGTTGGGCTTGTGCGCTTGATGCAATGGGGTGGGTGAGATCCGCCACTTGTGTAAAACCGAGCTGAGTTAATTTGGTTTGCCGCTGCGATTCATTGCTAAGTTCAGGCTGGGCCAGATGATAGGGATAAAAGTTAAGCCCACGGGCATGTTCCGCTGTAGGTGTTTGCTGATGGGCTAGGGCGGCGGTGGCTTGGCGAGCACTGCTGTAATTGATGGCTTCTGCTTGGTTTATCTTGCGCCAGTGTTGTTTGGGCATAAATAGCTCGCCATAGATGACGGCATCGACAGGGTGGGATAGTCGCTGCGGGATCTGGCTTGATAAACGGATCAAGGCTGTGATGTCTTTGCCTCTGGCTCCGTCGCCTCGGGTACTGGCTTGATGCAAACGCCCTTGGTGATAGATTAGCTCGACGGCGATACCATCAAATTTAGGCTGAATTATCAGGGGTTGCCGCGCTTCTAACAAGGGGATTAAAAAGTCATCTAATTGCCGGCTTGAGGTGGTGCTATTTAAGCTTTTCATCGGTTGCTGGTGGCCCACATAAGCTCCAGCAATAGGTTGATTCAAGCTAGAAACGGGCTTAGTTAGCAGCTGATTTAACCGATCAAATTCGGCGTCAGAAATGCAGTCTTGGCCACTTTCATAGGCTTGGGTTTGCGCCGTTAAATACGCCTGTAATTGAGCTTGGCAAGCCGCCAGTGGCGCGCTGCTATAAAGTGCTAATAGTATGGCCGAGGGAGCCGCTAGGGTTAAATTGAGATAAGGCACGCAAGACATAATAACTAACCTGATTATTTATACAGTATTAAGGTTAGTTTAATCCGCCCTCTCAACCAGTGAGATCCTGGCATTTAATTAATCAGATTTCGTCTTTAGCACTAACTGGTTGGTTTCAAATAAGGTTTAACCTAGGTTTGAATATGAGTATCATGGCGCTTTTTTAGTAAAGGGGATGGAAATGGCGAAACCCATTATGTTACTGGGCTGTACCAGCGATGCAGGTAAGTCATTACTCGCCGCTGCGGCTTGTCGGGTATTAGCGAATCGAGGTGTCAAGGTGGCACCCTTTAAAGCCCAGAATATGAGCAATAATGCGGCCGTGACCCCCGAAGGGCTAGAAATTGGCCGAGCGCAATATTTACAAGCGTTAGCCGCCCGCGCTGTGCCCGATGTACGGATGAACCCGGTTTTGCTTAAACCGAGTGCCGATACCTTTAGTCAAGTGATAGTGAATGGCGTGGCGGATAAGGCTATTTCGGCGATGCCGTGGATGGAACGCAAATCCGTGCTTTGGCAACATGTCACGCGGGCGTTAACGAGCTTGCAAGCCGATTATGATCAGTTAGTGATTGAAGGGGCGGGTAGCCCTGCCGAAATTAATTTGCGCGCAGGTGATATTGTCAACATGGCGGTCGCGCTGGAAACCCAAGCCGATGTGTATTTAATTTCAGACATAGATCGCGGCGGCTCTTTCGCCCATTTATTAGGTACATGGGCTTGTTTAGCCGAAGAAGAGCAGCGTTTAATTAAAGGTTTTGTGCTGAATAAATTTCGCGGCGATCCTAAACTGCTGGGCAATGCCATGGATTGGTTAGAAGCCAAAACCGGTATTCCTACGGTGGCCAATATTCCTATGTACGATCACCGTTTACCCGAAGAAGATGCGTTTCGTGGTCAAGATAGCTTTGTTAAGGGTGAATTGAATATTGCCCTGCTGATTTATCCCTATGCCGCCAATATGGACGAGTTTGATCCCTTGTTTCATCAAGTTGGGGTGAATGTGTCGGTGATCCGCGAGCTACAGGATTTGTCACGCTTTGATGCCATCGTGTTGCCTGGCAGTAAAAACTCCGGTGCGAGTATGGCTTATTTGGTCAAAACCGGCTTAGATCAGGCGATTATTAAGGTGGCGAAAGCGGGTAAGCTGGTCTTAGGAATTTGCGGTGGATTGCAAATTTTAGGTGAGCAGCTGCTTGATCCTAATCAGCTAGAAGCAGGCGATTTTGCTGGGCTTGGGCTATTACCACTGACCACCGAGTTAGCTGCGATCAAGGCCACTTCACAAGTGCATTTTAATTGGCAAGGCCAAAACATTACGGGATATGAAATTCACCACGGTCAAACCAGACAACATGGCTCTGTGAGTGATTTCTTACAGCCTAATTTGGGGTGGCAGCGTAATAATGTGTTTGGTATCTACCTGCATGGCGCGTTTGATAACGCTGGGTTTATGAGTTGGTTTGTTAATCAATTAGGTCAAGATTTACCTACCCAAGATTGGCGTCAGGTGATTGATTTGGAATTGGAAAAATTAGCGTTGCAGTTTGAGCGCGACGGCTGGCTATAGGTGCAGGGCTAAGGCTTGCTCTAACCAATGAACGGCATCATCATATTGTTGAAAAAAGGCGATATTTTGCGCTAATAAGGCGGGGCTGCGCTGCAATATGATTTGTTGAGTAGCTTTATTTTTTATGATAAATGCTTTGGCAATGATGGCTTGAGTCGTTAACCATTCGTTGTATGCTTGTAATTGTTCGTAAGCTTCTGGTGTGCCGCCTTCTAATTCTAGATCGTCAATTAACATGGCAAATGGCTGTTCATTGAGCGTTGTAATGCATTGCTTTACTTGCTGGGTATATTGGCGACAGCCCAAATCATTAAAACTGCCGCTTAATTTACAGTAGATAATATGGTTGACGAGTTTGACTTCTGCTTTGCCGTGCGCTTTTGACATACTGACCTCGTAATTAATTTTTTAATTATAGGGTGAGAATGAACCCTAACTATTACTTAGCTAATTGAGGATGTAAAGAAAGCGCACAGCGATTTTTCATCAATAAGTGGATCACGGATTAAGCCTAACCACCTTCCAGCTGTCCCCGTCTTTTTGGTAATCAAACCTGTCGTGTAGGCGGTCGGCTTTACCTTGCCAGAACTCAATGCGCTCGGGGATCACGCGATACCCGCCCCAAAATTCAGGCAGTGGCACTTCTTGCCCCGCAAACTTTTGTTCAAAGTGTTTTACCTTGTCCATCAGCTCTTGGCGGCTTTGCGCTACCTCGCTTTGATGAGATGCCCATGCGCCAATCTGACTACCTCGGCCTCGAGAGTGGAAATAGGCCTGTGATTCTTCAAATGTGACGCGTTCAATGCGGCCTTCAATACGCACTTGGCGCTGTAAAATATTCCAATGAAACAGTAACGCGGCATGTGGGTTGGCATCAAGCTGCTGAGCTTTACGACTGCCGTAGTTGGTGTAAAACACAAAACCGCGATCATCGACTTCCTTGAGTAGCACCATACGAGAAGAAGGGCGACCGTCGGGCGTACAGCTTGCTACCGACATGGATTCAGGCAAAATGATGCCTGCATCTTCGGCTTGCTTTAGCCATTGTTTAAAAAATTCAAAGGGGTTGTCGGTGGCTTGTAGTTCAGGCATGTCAAGTAACACGCCCTGTCCTAATGTCAGTGCACATTTTAGCTTGGTCAGTAATGACATAATGCGGTGGCCTAGATTGAGTTGGCAAGATAATGCTAACTATAAATACAAGGTTGGATTAATCAAGAGCTTCTTGGTTTAACCCGTTAATTTTAGCGGTAATTTAGCTTCGGCTATGGTGAGTTCAACGTCGCTGGTGGCAATGGCACAGCAGGTAAGTACTTGGCCTTTGCGCACATAAGCCAGCGGCTCTTTGCGATATTGCACCGAGCCACTGTTAAGTTGACATTGGCAAGCGCCACAATGGCCATCCCGACATTGATATTCGGTTTGAATGCCTTGTTGTTCAAGGTTTTCAAGTAATGAGCGAGAGCTGTCTGTTTTAAAGCACACGCCATTGATGACCATCTTTTTCGTCATTACAGTTCAAAATCCTCTAGGTCGTCAGCGTCTAAGTCAGCATTGATTTGGCCAACTAAGTAAGAGCTGATTTCAGATTCTTGCGGTGCGACTTGCACGTTGTCACTGACTAACCAGTTGTTGATCCACGGGATCGGGTTAGATTTAGTGTCAAATGGCGCCTTAAAGCCGATGGCTTGCATGCGCACGTTGGCAATGTACTCAACGTATTGACACAGAATGTCTTTGTTTAGGCCAATCATAGAGCCGTCTTTGAATAGGTATTCGGCCCATTCTTTTTCTTGCTGCGCGGCGCGCATAAAGATGTCGATGGCTTCTTGCTCGCATTCTTTGGCAATTTCGGCCATTTCAGGATCATCTGCGCCATCACGCCATAAGTTAATGATGTGCTGGGTGGCATTTAAGTGTAGCGCTTCATCACGGGCAATCAGCTTGATGATTTTGGCGTTGCCTTCAAGTAAATCGCGCTCGGCAAAGGCAAATGAACAGGCAAAGCTAACATAAAAGCGAATGGCTTCAAGGGCGTTAACCGAGTTCATGCACAAGAATAATTTACGCTTGATTTCACGCTGGGTAATGAGTTCGACGCGGCCATCAGGGTGAGTGTATTCACCTTCACCGTGCAGTTGGTAGAACTGAGTCGCCGTGATCAAATCATCATAGTAACAAGCAATATCGTCGGCGCGTTTTAGAATTTCTTCATTGCTGACGATATCATCGAACACTTCACTTGGGTTAGTGAATAGGTTACGAATAATGTGCGTGTAGCTGCGGCTATGGATTGTCTCGGAGAAAGACCAAGTCTCAATCCAGGTTTCTAATTCAGGTAATGACACTAACGGCAGCAAAGCCACGTTAGGGCTGCGACCTTGGATCGAATCTAACAGGGTTTGATACTTTAAGTTAGAAATAAAAATGTGCTGCTCGTGCTCGGGTAAGTCTTGAAAATCTACACGGTCACGGCTGACGTCAACTTCTTCTGGACGCCAAAAGAATGAAAGTTGTTTTTCAATTAATTTTTCAAAAATTTCAAACTTTTGCTGATCGTAGCGTGCCACGTTGACCGGATTACCAAAAAACATCGGCTCGGTTAGGGCATTATTTTGTACTTTTGAAAAGGTAGTGTACTTATTCATTCTGTTTTTGCTCGAAATACAACAATATTAAGGGAGGCTAGGCCTCCCGAGTGGATTAGATTTTACACGCGCCGCCTTCACAACCATCGTCGGCTTGCAAGTCAGACTGGTCGTCCGCCGCACCGTCACGGGTGTTGTGGTAGTAAAGCGTTTTAAGTCCCATTTTGTATGCGGTGAGTAAGTCTTTTAATAGCATTTTCATCGGCACCTTGCCGCCTTCAAACTTGGCCGGATCATAGTTGGTATTGGCCGAAATCGCTTGGTCGACAAACTTTTGCATTATGCCCACGAGCTCAAGGTAACCTGTGTTGCTTGGAATGTTCCACAGCAACTCGTAGTTATCTTTGAGGCGGTCATACTCAGGCACCACTTGCTTTAAAATACCATCTTTACTGGCTTTAATACTGATATAACCGCGCGGCGGTTCAATACCATTAGTCGCATTTGAAATCTGGCTTGATGTTTCTGACGGCATTAATGCCGACAAGGTTGAGTTACGTAGGCCATGGGTTTTAATTTCTTCGCGTAAGGCTTCCCAATCTAAATGCAGCGACTCGGTGCAGATATTATCAAGATCAGACTTGTAGGTATCAATAGGCAGAATACCTTGCGAGTAAGTGGTCTCGTTAAATGCCGGACACGCGCCTTTCTCTTTTGCTAAGCCATTGGACGCCTTAAGCAAGTAATATTGAATTGCTTCAAAGGTGCGATGGGTTAGGTTGTTGGCACTGCCGTTTGAGTAGTACACGCCATTTTTGGCTAGGTAGTACGCATAGTTAATCACACCGACACCTAAAGTACGACGGTTTAAACTGCTGGTACGTGCAGCCGGAATAGGGTAGTCCTGATAATCCAATAGGCTATCTAGGGCGCGAACGATCAAATCAGATAGCTCTTCCAGCTCACCTAAGTTTTCAAGCGCGCCAAGGTTGAATGCTGATAGCGTACAAAGGGCAATTTCACCATTTTCATCGTTAACGTGTTCAAGTGGTTTAGTTGGCAGTGCAATCTCAAGACACAAGTTACTTTGGCGAATTGGTGCAACTTTGCTATCAAACGGACTGTGGGTATTACAGTGGTCGACGTTTTGGATGTAGATACGACCTGTGCTGGCACGCTCTTGCATCAACAAAGAGAATAAATCAGTCGCTTTTAGGGTCTTCTTACGAATGCTGCTGTCTTGTTCATATTGCTGGTATAACTGCTCGAATTTTTCTTGGTCTTCAAAGAACGCATCGTACAGGCCAGGGGTGTCAGATGGACTGAACAAGCTAATTGTGCCGCCTTTAATCAGGCGTGTGTAGAACAGTTTACTTAGCTGTACACCGTAATCTAAGTGACGTACGCGGTTTTCTTCTACGCCGCGGTTATTTTTAAGCACCAGTAGCGATTCAACTTCTAAATGCCAAATAGGGTAAAACACGGTGGCTGCGCCGCCGCGAACACCGCCTTGTGAGCATGATTTTACCGCCGTTTGGAAATACTTATAAAACGGAATACAACCGGTATGGAACGCTTCACCACCACGAATTTCACTGCCTAGGGCGCGAATACGACCCGCATTAATACCAATACCCGCACGTTGTGATACGTATTTCACCACGGCACTGGCGGTAGCATTGATGGAATCTAGGCTGTCACCCGTTTCAATTAATACACAAGAACTAAACTGACGTGTAGGTGTTCGCACACCCGACATAATCGGTGTAGGCAAAGATAACTTAAACGTTGAAATCGCATCGTAGAAACGGCGCACGTAATCCATACGGATTGATTTGTCGTAGTTTGCGAACAGGCACGCTGCAACAAGTACATATAAATACTGGGCGCTTTCGAAAATCTCACCGGTTACACGGTTTTGTACTAAGTATTTACCTTCCAGTTGTTTAACCGCTGCGTATGAAAAGTTCATATCACGCCAATGATCAACAAAGTCGTTCATTTGATTGAATTCATCTTGGCTGTAGTCATTCAGTAAATGGCGGTCGTACTTATCCATTTCACACATTTTTACTACGTGGTCGTATAAATGCGGTGGCTCAAATTGGCCATAGGCTTTTTTACGTAGATGAAATACAGCTAAACGGGCAGATAGGTATTGGTAATCAGGCGTTTGCGGCGAAATCAGATCGGCAGCCGCTTTGATGATGGTTTCGTGAATATGCTCGGTTTTGATGCCGTCATAAAATTGGATGTGGGATTTCAATTCTACCTGAGACACAGATACATTGTTTAATCCTTCTGCTGCCCATGTGATTACGCGGTGGATCTTATCTAGATCTATCGCTTCTTTAGTGCCATCACGTTTGGTGACCAACAGATTTTTATTCATCGCATAACGCCTTTTGAAAAATTAAGTTATCGAAAGTGCAAAATTATTAAAACAAAAATAATCAACCCAAATATGCAAATTCAGGGCTGATGTAAAAAGAAGGTTTCTAGTGTTTTAATAATGCTGCAACCACAATATATAGTGTTTGTATTTTATTTTAGTACAAGATAATGAGGTAAGGCCGTTTTTGCAAGGGGGCAAGTTGATCATAACTTGTGGATAAAGTGTGAAAAAATTAGCTAGGTTAGTAACGACTAACCATTGATCTCCAAGCAGGTTTAGAACAAGTGAATTTCAAGTCCTTTTTTCCCTAAAATGAAAAAAAAATTTATTTTGTTCGGTTGCTTAAAAAGCCAACAACCAAGCCTGCGCAGCAATCTAAGGAGCGACGAGGCTTGGTGAAAGCACATGGAAAAGTTAGGGTTAATTTAGCGTTACTAACAAAGGCTAAATTTGTGCGCATCATCAAAAATTGATGTTTTTATTTACTCAGCCAAAGGTTTTGTCATCAACATGTAGTTGACGTCAACATTTGGCGCTAAAAAGAAACCTTGGGTGACTGGGTTGTAGTGTACCCCTGTTAAGTTAGTGCACTGCAGGTTGGCGGCATCGGTGTAACTTAATAGCTCCGAAGGGCGGATAAATTTATGGTGCTCATGGGTGCCTTTGGGAACCCAACGTAATAGGTATTCAGCGCCAATAATCATCATTAGATAAGATTTAGCGGTGCGGTTGATGGTTGAAAAGAATACCACGCCATCGGGTTTAACTAATTGCTTACAAGCTTGAATAACCGAAGCCGGGTCGGGGACGTGCTCAAGCATTTCCATACAAGTGACCACGTCATAGCTGTGCGGGTTTTCGTGGGCATGTTGCTCGACCGTGGTTTGAATGTAATCTAATTTAGCGCCGGTTTCGAGGGCGTGTAAACGCGCGACTTCAAGGGGCTCTGTGCCCATGTCTAATCCCGTCACTATGGCGCCTTTATGAGCCATGCTTTCGGCTAAAATACCGCCGCCGCAGCCAACGTCGAGCACTTTTTTGCCAAACAAACCTTGGCAACCGCGATTGATGTAATCGAGCCGAGTGGGGTTCAGTAAGTGAAGCGGCTTAAATTCTCCCTCTAAATCCCACCAACGGCTAGCCATGGCTTCAAATTTTGCAATTTCTTGTGCATCTACATTCATGATTTTTGCTGCTTTTTTCATCATTTGTGAATTTTGTACTTATTATATGCGGCGATGGATCGGAAAAAAGCCATTTTTTCAAAAAAGTTGCAGGTTATGTGTCCTACCTCCCTCTGTCTCTGCCATGAAAATGTGCTAGAATCCCGTCCTCGTCAAATCACACCGAAATTATTAGATTTAGGGATTTAGGCTTATATGAGCGATCTTGCAAAAGATATCACGCCGGTAAATATCGAAGATGAGCTGAAAACATCTTATCTCGATTATGCCATGAGCGTCATTGTTGGACGTGCACTTCCTGATGTACGCGATGGATTAAAACCGGTTCATCGCCGCGTCTTGTTCGCCATGAGTGTACTGGGCAATGATTGGAACAAACCCTATAAAAAGTCTGCCCGTGTGGTAGGTGATGTAATAGGTAAATATCACCCTCATGGTGATACAGCGGTTTACGATACAATTGTTCGTATGGCGCAAGACTTCTCGCTGCGCTACATGCTAGTTGATGGTCAAGGTAACTTTGGTTCGGTAGACGGCGACTCCGCTGCGGCGATGCGTTATACCGAAATCCGCATGGACAAAATCTCCCATGAGTTATTGGCCGATTTAGATAAAGAAACCGTGGACTTTGTACCTAACTATGATGGTACTGAACAAATTCCTGCGGTATTACCTACTAAGATCCCAAACCTGCTGGTTAACGGCTCATCGGGTATCGCGGTCGGTATGGCAACCAATATTCCGCCTCATAACTTAACTGAAGTGATCAATGGCTGTTTAGCCTTGATTGAAAACAGTGAGTTGACGGTTGCCGAGTTAATGGATTATATCCCAGGCCCAGATTTCCCGACCCACGGCATTATTGCTGGTCGTAAAGGCATTGTGGATGCTTACACCACAGGTCGCGGTAAACTGCGTATTCGTGCCCGCGCTGATATTGAAACCGATGCTAAAACAGGTCGCGAAACCATCATAGTGCATGAGCTACCTTATCAGGTAAACAAAGCACGTTTGATTGAAAAAATCGCTGAACTGGTCAAAGAAAAGAAAATCGAAGGCATCAGTGCAATTCGCGATGAATCAACGCGTATTATTCGTGTTTGTATTGAAATTAAGCGTGGTGATGTGGCAGAGGTTGTACTTAACAACCTTTATGCGCAAACTCAAATGCAAGTTTCTTTTGGTATTAACATGGTGGCGCTGGAAAACGGCCAACCCAAAATCTTTACCTTAAAAGAAACCCTAGAGAGCTTTATTCGTCACCGCCGAGAAGTAGTAACTCGCCGTACTGTTTTTGAATTACGTAAGGCACGCGACCGCGCGCATATCTTGGAAGGTTTAGCCATTGCACTGGCGAACATCGACCCTGTGATTGAGCTGATCCGTGAATCTTCAACCCCAGCGCAGGCAAAAATTGCCTTACAAGCGCGTGGCTGGGAGCTAGGTAATGTGGCTGCCATGCTCGAAAGTGCGGGTGTGGATGCGGCGCGTCCAGATTGGTTAGAAGAGCAATACGGTATTCGTGATGACGGTTACTTCCTAACCGAGCAACAAGCGCAAGCGATCCTTGATTTACGTTTACATAAGTTAACGGGTCTAGAGCACGAGAAGATCCTTGATGAATACAAGGCGCTGCTTGAGCTAATTGCAGAGCTATTGCATATCTTAAACAGCCCAGAGCGCTTGGTTGAGGTTATCCGTGAAGAGCTTGAGCTAATTCGCGATCAATTCGGCGATGAGCGTCGCACCGAAATTACCGCCATGAGCGGTGACATCGACATGGAAGATTTGATCCCAGAAGAAGATGTGGTGGTGACGCTTTCTCACGAAGGCTACGTTAAGTATCAGCCGTTAACGGATTACGAAGCGCAGCGCCGTGGTGGTAAAGGTAAAGCAGCGACTAAGATGAAAGATGAAGACTTCATCGAGCGTCTATTGGTAGCCAATACCCATGACACCATCTTGTGTTTCTCAAGCCGTGGTAAGTTGTACTGGCTAAAAGTGTATCAATTGCCGCTGGCTTCACGTGCCGCACGTGGTCGTCCAATCATCAATATTTTGCCGCTGGAAGAAAACGAGCGTATTACCGCTATCTTGCCGGTACGTGAATACCAAGATGATAAGTTTATCCTGATGGCAACAGCCTCGGGCACGGTTAAGAAAACCGCATTAAGCGCATACAGCAAACCGCGTAGTTCAGGCTTGATTGCAATTAATTTGCGCGATGACGATGAATTGATTGGCGTCGCTATCACCGATGGTGACAGTGAAATCATGTTGTTCTCTGATGCCGGTAAAGTGGTGCGCTTTAAAGAGTCTGAAGAAACGCCAGTGATCGATGAAGACGGTAATCCCGTACTAGACGAAAACGGCGAGCCTGAAATTCGTTTCCGCGGCGTACGTCCTATGGGCCGCACGGCAACGGGTGTTCGCGGGATCAAACTTGGCGATGACCAAAAAGTGGTTTCATTGATCGTACCTAACCAGTCAGGTGACATCTTAACCGTAACCGAAAACGGTTATGGTAAACGTACGCCGCAATCAGAATACCCAACCAAAGGTCGTGCGACCCAAGGCGTGGTATCGATTAAAGTGAGTGAGCGTAACGGTAAGGTGGTCGGTGCGGTTCAAGTTGAAGCGTCGGAAGACATTATGCTGATTTCTGACAAAGGTACCTTAGTTCGTACTCGTGTTGATGAAGTGTCAGTGGTCGGACGTAATACCCAAGGTGTAACCTTAATTCGTACCAGTGAAGGTGAGCACGTAGTTGCCTTACAGCGGATTGAAGAAGTCGAAGAAGATGAAACAGAAATAGAGCAAGTCTCTGCCGAGGGAGGTGCTGAGCAGCAGCTTCCACCGGATGATGAATCGACGGAACAAGAATAATCAACAACAATGAAAAATGAGCGGCTTTTGCCGCTCGTTTTATTTTTCGGAACAAGAGAATGACTCAGGTTTATAATTTTTGTGCAGGTCCTGCCATGCTACCTCCTGCTGTAATGGAGCAGGCGCAAGCGGAATTTCGTAATTGGAATGACTTACATGTCTCTGTGATGGAAGTCAGCCACCGTAGTAAAGACTATATCGCCTTAGCCGATAAGGCAGAGCAAGATCTTCGGGATTTACTCAATATTCCAGATAATTATAAAGTGCTGTTTTGCCAAGGTGGTGGCCGAGGACAGTTTGCTGCTGTGCCGCTGAATCTCTTTGGTGAGAAGCTTGAAGCGGATTACATTATCACTGGCCAGTGGGCGCAGTCTGCGGCTGAAGAAGCGAAAAAGCACGGCAAGATCAATGAAATTGATATCCGTGAAACCAATGCCGCGGGTCAAGCTTCGCTGCGTGATAGCAGCCAATGGCCGTTAAATCCCAATGCCGCTTATGTGCATTACTGTCCTAATGAGACCATTGAAGGACTAGAAATCAGCAGCATCCCTGACACTGGCGATGTGCCTTTGGTGGCAGATATGAGCTCGACCATTTTGTCTCGCCCAATTGATATCAGTAAATTTGGCGTAGTCTACGCAGGCGCACAAAAAAATATTGGCCCATCAGGGTTAGCTTTAGTCATCGTGCGTGATGATTTGATTGGTAAAGCGCGTCAAGCCATTCCTTCTATCCTAGATTACAAAGTACTGGCTGAGTCGGATTCGATGTTTAACACGCCGCCAACCTACAGCTGGTATTTGGCTGGTCTGGTGTTTCAGTGGCTAAAACAGCAAGGCGGTTTGTCTGCTATGGCTGAGCACAACGAAACCAAAGCGAAATTACTCTATGACTACATCGACGGCTCTGATTTTTACCAAAACCAAGTTGATCCTACCTATCGCAGCTGGATGAACGTGCCATTTCAATTGGTGGATGAGTCATTAAACGAGGCATTTTTAGCTGAATCTGCCGCGCAAGGTTTATTAACTTTAAAAGGTCATCGTATTGTGGGTGGCATGCGCGCCAGTATCTATAATGCGATGCCAAAAGCGGGCGTTGAAGCCTTAGTGGCCTTTATGGATAAGTTTGCCAAACAGCATGGGAAGGCTTAACAATGAGCTGTGATTATATTTCTTTAGCCAATACTGGCGTTCAAGGCTTGCATCCGTATCAAGCGGGCAAACCTGTGTCTGAGCTAGAGCGTGAGCTGGGCATTACCAATATCGTTAAACTGGCATCCAATGAAAATCCCTTAGGTCCAAGTGCTGAGGTAACCGCCTGTATTGCTGCTGAGTTTGCTGAGTTAACCCGTTACCCAGATGCTAATGGTTTTAACCTTAAACAAGCCTTAGCGAATAAATACAGTGTCAATGCCAACCAAATCACCTTAGGCAATGGCTCTAATGATGTGCTGGAAATTTTAGCCCGTACCTTTGTTAGCGCTCATCACGAGGTTATTTTTTCGCAGTATGCGTTTGTGGTTTACCCATTAGTGACCCAATCCATCGGTGCCAAAGGGATAGCGGTTCCAGCTAAAGACTGGGGTCATGATCTAGATGCCATGGCCAATGCCATCACCGAGAACACCAAAATGATCTTTATCGCCAACCCAAACAACCCAACAGGGACCTGTTTGTCATCGCAAGCGATTTTAGACTTTTTGGCTAAGGTGCCAGAGCAGGTGATTGTAGTATTAGATGAAGCCTATTATGAGTACGCGGATGAGCAAGCTGATTCGGTTGCTTGGATCAAGCAATATCCAAACTTGGTGATCACCCGTACTTTTTCCAAAGCCTATGGCTTGGCCGCATTGCGTGTAGGTTATGCTATTTCCAATGACGTGATTGCCGATCTACTTAATCGCGTACGCCAACCTTTTAACTGTAACAGCTTGGCGTTAGCGGCGGCGTGTGCAGCCCTTAAAGACAGCGAGTATTTAGCGAAAAGTGTGGCACTGAATAATCAAGGCATGGCGGACTTTGAACAGTTCTTTAGCCAATACGATTTGCCATATATCCCCTCAAAAGGTAACTTTATTACCTTCGACACGGGGCGCGATGCGATGCCAATCTTTCAAGCGTTATTGCAGTTAGGCGTGATCGTGCGTCCAATCGGTGGATATGGCATGCCAAACCACTTACGTGTCAGTATCGGCACAGAACAAGAAAACCAAACCTTTAAAACAGCGCTGATCCAAGTGCTCGAGCTAGGCCAATAAGTAGGATATCAATGGAATCTTTAACTCTGAATCCCATCGCGAAAGTAGATGGAGAAATAAACCTTCCAGGCTCTAAAAGCGTGTCAAACCGTGCTTTATTACTGGCCGCCCTCGCTAAGGGCACCACCACATTAACTAACTTGCTCGACAGTGACGATATTCGTCATATGCTTAATGCGCTAAAAAAATTAGGCGTAAACTACGAGTTGTCGGCCGACAAAACCACTTGTGTGGTGGAAGGACTTGGACGTGCGTTTAACACCCAAGGTGAGATGGAGCTGTTTTTAGGTAATGCCGGTACCGCGATGCGTCCATTGTGCGCAGCCCTTTGTTTAGGCCAAGGTGAATACGTATTAACGGGTGAGCCGCGCATGGAAGAGCGCCCGATTGGTAGCTTAGTGGATTCACTGCGCCAAGCGGGAGCCGACATCGAATACCTTAAAAATACCGATTATCCACCGCTGCGTATTAAGGGCACCGGCTTAAATGGCGGCAATATTAAAATTGATGGTTCGGTATCAAGCCAGTTTTTGACGGCATTTTTAATGGCGGCACCTTATGCAAACGCAGACACGACGATTGAGATTGTCGGTGAGCTGGTTTCTAAGCCATACATCGAAATCACCTTGCACATCATGGCGCAGTTTGGCGTGTCGGTTGAAAACCAGGATTACCAACGCTTTGTGATCAAGGGCAATCAAGTGTATACCGCGCCGGGTACCTTTTTAGTTGAAGGCGATGCGTCATCGGCTTCTTACTTCTTGGCCGCTGCGGCAATCAAAGGCGGTACGATCAAGGTAACGGGCATAGGTAAAAAGTCCGTTCAAGGCGACGTACAATTTGCCGATGTGCTTGAAGCCATGGGCGCTAAGATTGAATGGGGCGATGATTACATTAAATCATCAGTGGGCGAGCTTAAGGCGGTGGACATGGACATGAACCATATTCCCGATGCTGCCATGACGATTGCCACCACGGCGCTGTTTGCTAAAGGCACGACTGCGATCCGCAATGTATATAACTGGCGCGTAAAAGAAACCGACCGTTTGGCGGCGATGGCAACCGAGCTGCGTAAAGTTGGCGCAGAAGTGGTAGAAGGCCATGATTTTATTGAAGTGACCCCGCCTGCTCAGTTAACGCATGCGGCCATCGATACTTATGATGATCACCGTATTGCCATGTGCTTTTCACTGGTGGCATTAAGTGATACCCCTGTCACTATCAACGATCCGGGATGTACATCGAAAACCTTCCCCGACTATTTCGATAAGCTGAAACAAGTCAGCCACTAATAACAAGGAGCCAACTGGCTCCTTTTTTTGTACCAAAAATTAAGTAATTTTGAGCACTTAGCTCATACACTAGGTCAAGGTTGATACTAGGATTAAAGGCGAGGGAAACGTTAATCAATTAGAAACAAGGTAAACGCAATGTCACAGCCAATGAAAACCTTAGGTGAATTTATTGTTGAGAAGCAGCTTGATTTCCCAGATGCCTCGGGCAGCTTGAGTCAGCTGTTAGGCGCCATTCGACTGGCGGCCAAGGTGGTTAACCGCGAAATCAATAAAGCGGGTTTAGTTGATATCGTCGGCAGCGCCGGTGGTGAGAATGTGCAAGGTGAAGACCAGCAAAAATTGGATGTTTATGCCAACGAAAAATTTAAGGCGGCCATGGAAGCGCGCGGTGAAGTGTGCGGCGTCGCCTCGGAAGAAGAGGAAGAGTTCGTTGCGTTTCAGAGTACTAAATCGAAAAACGGTAAGTACTTGATTTTAATGGATCCCCTTGATGGCTCATCAAACATTGATGTGAACGTCTCGGTCGGAACCATCTTTTCTATTTATAAGCGCATATCACCGATTGGCTCAGAAGTGACGCTGGCCGATTTTTTACAGCCCGGTCACAAGCAAATTGCGGCTGGCTATGTGATTTATGGCTCATCAACCATGCTGGTTTATACCACGGGCAATGGCGTCCACGGTTTTACCCTAGATCCTTCCATTGGTACATTTTGCTTGTCCCATGAAAACTTAACCATGCCCAAGCAAGGGCGGATCTATTCCATCAATGAAGGTAACTACATTAAGTTTCCTCTTGGCGTAAAACGCTACCTTAAGTTTTGCCAAGAGCAAGTACCAGAAGATAACCGTCCTTATACCTCACGTTATATCGGCTCACTGGTATCGGATTTTCATCGTAATCTACTCAAAGGGGGGATTTATTTATATCCGACTACCGCGAGTGCACCGCAGGGTAAATTGCGTCTGTTGTACGAATGTAATCCGATTGCCTTTTTAGCCGAGCAAGCGGGAGGCAAAGCCAGTGACGGTGGCCAACGTATTATGGATATCGTGCCCACCGAATTGCACCAACGCTCACCTTATTTTGTCGGCTCAACCGAGATGGTGACTAAGGTCGAGCAATTTTTAGCCGAATGTGATCGCTTCGAAAGTGCCTAACGTCTTGCGACAGTGCATTCGTTGTAAGTGCAAGGCATATTATTAGGATTGTTGCAAAAATCTATATGCCTTCACATAACTTGGTTTCTACCTAGCTGATAGCGAGGTGCTTGGGTATAATCTGCCGCGATTATTTTAGTTTGCCTTATTTCTGTGATGTTTTCTTATTTGGCAAGCTCCGTTAGCAGGACAAGATACGCTTGGATTTAGCGTAATGGAGGCGTTGTATGGTGGCGAAGGCCCCAGTAATCACAATTGATGGACCGAGTGGCTCGGGCAAGGGCACTTTATGCCAAAAATTGGCGGAAAAATTTAACTGGCATTTATTAGACAGCGGCGCAATTTACCGCGTTCTTGCGCTGGCTGCACTGCATCATAATGTTGAATTAGAAAATGAAGACGCGGTGTCATTATTAGCTGGGCATTTAGATGTCGTATTCAAACCGACCGCTGATGGGGTAAGGGTGTTTTTAGAAGGGGAAGATGTCAGCCGTGAGCTGCGTACCGAAGAAACCGGTAATGCTGCATCAAAAGTGGCGGCGTTTCCTCGCGTTCGTGAAGCCCTATTGCGTCGCCAACGTAGTTTTCGTGAAGCGCCTGGCCTGATTGCCGATGGTCGCGACATGGGAACCGTGGTGTTTACCGATGCACCGGTGAAAATCTTCCTGGATGCCAGCGCGCAAGCCCGCGCCCAGCGACGCTATAAGCAATTGCAAGTCAAGGGCTTTGATGTTAATATCGCGCATCTTTTGGCTGAGATTGAAGAGCGAGATCACAGAGATAGAAATAGACCTGTGGCGCCGTTAAAACCAGCCGATGATGCATTGGTTATCGACTCAACAGAACTTGATATTGATCAAGTAGTTACTAAAGTCGTTGACTATGTGAACGAGAAATTGAATCTCAATATGGCTTAACCGTGCCAGTGGCATGGCTTGGCCTTATTAATGTTTGTTCTAAGGATGGAATGAACTTTGTACAGCAACCCCACTCGCGATGGAACATGAGTGGTTGTCATTAACTTAAAAGTGTCTAATAACATGACTGAATCTTTTGCTCAACTCTTTGAAGAGTCTTTAAACGAAATCGAAACGCGCCCAGGTGCGATCATCAAAGGTACAATCGTTGCTATCGAAAACGGTATCGTACTTGTAGATGCAGGTCTTAAATCTGAATCTCCTATCTCTGTTGACCAGTTCAAAAATGCTGCTGGTGAGCTAGAAGTTAGCGTAGGTGACGAAGTAGACGTAGCCCTTGACGCAACAGATGATGGTTTCGGTGAAACTCAGCTATCTCGTGAGAAAGCGAAGCGCCACGAAGCGTGGATCGTTCTTGAGAAAGCTTACGAAGAGCAAGAAACTGTTATTGGTGTTATCAATGGTAAAGTTAAAGGCGGTTTCACTGTTGAACTAAACGGTATCCGTGCTTTCTTACCTGGTTCTCTAGTAGACGTTCGCCCAGTTCGCGATACTGCTCACCTAGAGTACAAAGACCTAGAATTCAAAGTTATCAAGCTTGACCAAAAACGCAACAACGTTGTTGTTTCTCGTCGTGCTGTTATCGAAACTGAAAACAGTGCAGAGCGTGATGAACTACTTGAAAACCTACAAGAAGGCCAATCAGTTAAAGGTATCGTTAAGAACCTTACTGATTACGGTGCATTCGTTGATCTTGGCGGTGTTGACGGTCTACTACACATCACTGACATGGCTTGGAAACGCGTTAAGCACCCAAGTGAAATCGTTAACGTAGGTGATGAAATCAACGTTAAAGTTCTTAAGTTCGACCGTGACCGCACTCGTGTTTCACTAGGTCTTAAGCAACTAGGCGAAGATCCATGGGTAGCAATTGCTAACCGTTACCCAGAAAGCACTAAGCTAACTGGTCGCGTAACTAACCTAACTGACTACGGCTGTTTCGTTGAAATCGAAGAAGGCGTTGAAGGTCTAGTTCACGTTTCTGAAATGGATTGGACTAACAAAAACATCCACCCATCTAAAGTTGTTAACGTGGGTGACAATGTTGAAGTTATGGTTCTTGATATCGATGAAGAGCGTCGTCGTATTTCTCTAGGTCTTAAGCAATGTATTGCTAACCCTTGGGAATCTTTCTCTAGCACTCACAACAAAGGTGATCGTGTTAGCGGTAAGATCAAGTCAATCACTGACTTCGGTATCTTTATCGGTCTTGACGGCGGCATTGACGGTCTAGTTCACCTATCTGACATCAGCTGGAACGTAGCAGGTGAAGAAGCAGTACGTGAATTCAAGAAAGGCGACGAAATCGAAGCTGTGGTTCTACAAGTAGACCCAGAGCGCGAGCGCATCAGCCTAGGTATCAAGCAAATCGCTGAAGACCCATTCAACAACTACATCGCTGATAAGAAGAAAGGCGCTGTATTAGTAGGTAAAGTAATCGAAGTTGACGCTAAAGGCGCTAAAATCGAACTTGCTGAAGGCGTTGAAGGTTACATCCGCGTAGCTGATATCTCTCGTGACCGCGTTGAAGATGCAACAACTGTTGTTTCTGTAGGCGACGATCTAGAGTCTAAGTTTGTTGGTGTTGATCGTAAGAACCGCATCGTAAGCTTATCTGTACGTGCTAAAGATGAAGCTGAAGAAAAAGCAGCTATCGAAGGCCTAAACAGCAAGCAGCAAGACGAAGGCGCATTCAGCAACGCAATGGCTGAAGCTTTCAAAGCGGCTAAAAACGACTAATTATAAATAAAGGGTAAATTTTTATACCCTGTTATTTGTAAACTGGGCTACTTAGAGTAAACTAAAAAATAGTTACTGAATAAGTAGTTACAGAGTCAGAAGAGGGGCTTTGCCCCTCTTATTGTTTCTGCACAAGCGTAAGCAGTAGCGTAAACAGTTTTTAACCCATGGGAGCACCTATGACAAAGTCAGATCTCATCGAACGACTCACTAGCAAACATTTGCATCTTTCAGCTAAAGAAGTCGAGCTAGCGATTAAAGAAATCCTAGAGCAAATGACTGAAACTCTCGCCTCAGGCGATCGCATTGAGATTCGAGGTTTTGGCAGTTTTTCACTACACTATCGTGCACCACGCGTTGGTCGCAACCCGAAAACGGGTGAGAAAGTGGAGTTGGATGGCAAGTATGTTCCGCATTTTAAACCAGGCAAAGAGTTAAGAGAGCGTGTTAACGCTAGCCTTGGTGCATAATAAAGATTATTAAGAAACGGCCTAGTGCCGTTTTTTTATTGCCCAACAATAGGATACGAGTTGGATTTAGTGTAATCTAGCCACTCTTGTAGTGTTATATTTTGATGGGCTTGGGGAGGCCAAGTGAAAGCGCTATTAACCTTTATTATTCTCGCACTCCTATTCGCTGTTGCTATTTTTGTTGGATTAAAGAATGACGCAATGGTGACATTCAATTATCTGATAGCACAATCTGATATCCGTTTATCTGTGCTTATTGCAATTACCTTTGGTATTGCATTTGCGCTAGGCGCGGGGATCAGCAGTATGTTGTACCTTAAATTGAAAATCAGTAATCGACGTTTATCGAAGAAAGTGACGCGTCAGAGTGAAGAGTTGGCACATTTAAGGAAGCTTCCGCTTAAGGATTAAACCTCGATGCTTGAGCTGCTATTTTTGTTGTTACCCATTGCCGCGGGTTATGGTTGGTATATGGGGCGGCGAGGGCTTCATCAGAGTGAGCAAAGAAATTCCAATAAACTCAGTCGCGACTACGTTACTGGACTTAACTTTCTACTCAGTGATCAACCCGATAAAGCGGTTGATCTTTTTATTGATTTACTTGAAGTTGATAGCGAAACCATAGAAACCCACCTTGCTTTGGGAAATTTGTTTCGTCAACGTGGTGAGGTAGACCGAGCCATTCGGATCCACCAAAACCTGATTGCACGACCTTCACTGACTGCCGAGCAAAAGCATTTGGCCATGTTGCAACTGGCGAAGGATTATAATGCCGCGGGTTTAATTGATCGCAGTGAAGCTTTATTCCTCCAATTGGTGCTTGAGCCTGATTATAAGATCCAATCGCTGCAACAACTCTTGCATATCTATCAGCAAACCAAAGAGTGGTTAAAAGCCATCAAGGTGGCTCAACAACTCGAAAAAAGCCAAGTTAAGACTGCAGTTAAAGATATTGCCCATTTTCATTGTGAGTTAGCCAATGAAGCCCATGAAAACAAAGATGATAAACGCGCAATTGCGGAATTAAAAAAGGCGCTTCAAGTTGATAAGAAATGTGTGCGCGCCAGCATCGGCTTGGCGGATGTGTATATTGAGCAACAAGAATACAAGCAAGCACTTAAATATTTATCGCAAGTTCCAGAGCAAGATATTGATTTTGTCAGCGAAATTATTGAGCGTTTGGCGGTGTGCTTTAATGCCAGTAAAGATCAACAAGCCTTGATTGAATGGCTCGACCACGTTTGGAACAAAGGGGCGGGTGCCAGCGTCGGCATTAAAATCGCACAATACATTGCCGAACACCAAGGCATTGAAAGTGGTGAAGCCGCTGTCGCTAAGCAGTTGGTTAAAAACCCGACGATGAAAGGATTTTACCAGTTAATGGTGTTTCACCTAGAATTGGCAGAAGAAGGCAGAGCAAAAACCAGTTTAGATAGTTTAAGAAAATTAGTGTTAGAGCAGTTAAAAATGAGCCCCCGTTGTCGATGTAGAAAGTGTGGCTTTGCCACCCGCTCAATCTATTGGCAGTGTCCTTCTTGTAAAACTTGGGGCTCAGTAAAACCGATACGTGGATTAGATGGAGAATAGAATGCAGACCGACCCAAAAGTAGTAGTCGCACTTGATTATGCAGATCAGCATGCAGCGTTAAGTTTTATTGATCAGATTGACCCTGCAAGTTGTCGTCTAAAGATTGGTAAAGAAATGTTCACCCACTTTGGGCCGAGTTTGGTGAAACAAATAGTTGATCGTAAATTTGATCTATTCCTTGATTTAAAATTTCACGATATTCCAAATACGGTGGCCAAGGCCGTCGCCGCCTCAGCCGATCTCGGTGTTTGGATGGTAAATGTTCATGCCAGTGGCGGCCGTCGTATGATGGAAGCTGCTAAAGCCTCTTTGGAAAGTTACGGTAAAGATGCTCCCCTGCTTATTGCGGTAACTGTGCTGACCAGCATGGAGCAGCAAGACTTAGCCGAAATAGGCATTAATGTGTCGCCGCAAGAGCATGTGAAGCGTTTAGCCAGCTTAACCCAAGACTCGGGTTTAGATGGGGTAGTGTGCTCGGCGCAAGAAGCCAGTATGTTACGTGAAACCTTAGGTAACGATTTCAAACTTATCACCCCAGGCATCAGACCCGCAGGCAGTGATGCCGGCGATCAACGCCGTATCATGACTCCAGCTGAGGCGATGGCTGCAGGCTCGCATTATTTAGTGATTGGTCGCCCGATTACACAAGCGGCCAACCCAGCCCAAGTGTTAGCAGACATCAATCAAAGCCTCCGTGCATAATCTGGTACTAGGCTATTTAAGCAGCTTTAACCTGCGTTAACGCTGCTTGATAGCGCATGATTAAGTAATACATGATCCCCACAATTGCCCCATACAAGTGGGCATTGACCAGCACGTTAGCGTCAATTAACGCAGCCATAGCTTGCTGAGGCGGCCCCCATTGTTCTAACGCCAGCTTTAACGCGATACCAAGACAAAGCAGCCAACCGAAGCGAATTTTTTGCTCCACGTCTTTACAAGCTCCGTAGCAAAATAGGCCGTGCAAGGTACCCGAAAGCCCAACATACCAAACCACATCGGGATCAAAAAACCATAGCCCGATACTCACACCTAAACTTGTGATGAGCATTAATAGGGTTAAATTTTGCCAATGAAAGTGGCGTTTAAATAATAGCCAAATCATCAGTAAACCTAGGCTATTAACCAGCAAATGATTGGTATTGGTATGACAAAACGAGGCGGTTAAAAAACGCCAAGCTTGAGCTGGCAGCTCAGGACGGTAAAATATCAGCCATTGTTCGCTCCATGGTTGATTTAACATGGTTAACACCATGAGGGCTAAGGTAACACCAAGGGTTAACAAGCAAGCGCGCATTAAATCATTCGCTCCAGTAAGGAAAAACATGTCTGAACGGCCATGGTGCAATCGCTGCAATAAGGCACAAGTTGCCTGTATTTGTAAGCTTATCACCGAGATTAACAATCAATATAAGTTGATCATATTACAGCATCCCAGTGAAGCAAACAAAGCCGTTGGCAGTGCAAGAATTTTAAGTTTGAGCCTAAGCCAATGTGAGTTGATCTGCAGTGAAACTATCTCATTAGAGAAGTTAGTAGAGGCGCCGACTTATCTCTTATATCCCTCAAGTGAGCCTGTTATTAGTGCGGGTGAGGGTAAATTTGCCGATAATAGTCAGTTCATCTTACTCGATGGTAGCTGGAAAAAAGCGTTTCGCTTGCTTCAGCTAAACCCAGCATTACAGCAATTACCCCGGGTTGGTATCGCGGTGAAGCAACCGAGTCAATATCGCATTCGTAAATCGAACAAAGCGCAAGGGGTATCCAGTGTGGAGGCAGGGTATTACTTAATGAGTCAGCTTGAAGGCAATGAAGCAAAGTACACGGCACTGCTTCGTACCTTTGATGCCATGATAGATTTCCAATTGCAGCAAATGCCACCAAGCGTGCGCAGTCTGCGGTATGAGTAGGAGCTGAATTTATTCAGCGAACCAGCATGTTGATAGCCGAAATCGCGGTTTAAAAACCGCTCCTACCCGTAATGGGATAGCAGAGTTATTCGTAGCTAAGCGGGTCAGTTTTACCTTGGCTAGCAAAAGCGGCTAGTCGCTCTTTACAAGCGCCGCATTTACCACAGGCCTTTTCACGACCGTTATAGCAGGTCCATGTAAATTGATAGTCTAATCCCATACTTAGGCCATCTTGTAAAATGTCATTTTTACTGGCATTGAGATACGGCGTGACGATTTCTATCGGTTCGTAATTGGCGATCAAAGCCACATCATTCATGCGTTTGACAAACTCAGGACGACAGTCCGGGTAGATATCGTGATCGCCGCCATGTGCGCCGTACATTACTTGCTCGGCATTGATGGAGACTGCATAGCCAATAGCCATTGAAAGCAAAATCATATTGCGGTTAGGCACCACAGTTGATGTCATATTGGCTTTATCATAATCGCCTTCAGGAATCGCAATATCAGATGTCAATGAAGATCCACCTATCAGTTGATTGATAGCTGAAATATCGACTACTTTGTGATTAATGCCTTGGCTTTGGCAGTAATCACTGGCAACCTGAACCTCTTTAACGTGGCGCTGGCCATAATTAAAGGTTAAAGCAAATACTTCATGCCCTTGTTGAATGGCTTTATTGAGAACGGTATAAGAATCCATTCCACCGGAGTAAATGACGACTACTTTTTTGCTCATAAGTCTTGAGTTTCGCTTATTATTCACATATAACCCACGATTTTACGCAAAACAGGTGTATAAACCAATGGCTCAAGCTTATCGGATCAACGAAATCTTTCAAACCATTCAAGGCGAAGGGGTGTTTACCGGTGTGCCGGCTATTTTTGTGCGTCTGCAAGGCTGTGATGTCGGTTGTCCTTGGTGTGATACCCAACATACTTGGCATATTTCGCTAGAGCAACAAACGCAACTTGAGCGGGTTACCCATAAAAGTGATGAGTCGGATGCTTGGGCAGATGCCACACCAGAGCAGATTGTGGCTGAATTTAATCGCTTAGGTTACAACGCTAAACATGTGGTGATCACCGGCGGTGAGCCATGTATGTATGATCTAACCGAGTTAACCTTGAGATTGGCTGAACTGGGCTATCAGTGTCAAATTGAAACCAGCGGCACCTATGAAATCAAGGTTGATGACCGAGCTTATGTTACTGTTTCACCAAAAGTTAAGATGAAAGGGGGGTTAGCGGTGCGCCAAGATGCATTGCAACGGGCAAATGAGATCAAACACCCCGTGGCGACCGAGAAAGACATTGATGCTTTGGATGAATTACTTGCTCAGTGTCAATGGCAACAGCCACCTCAAATATGTTTACAGCCTATCAGTCAAAAGCCGCGTGCGACTAAATTGGCAATGGATACTTGTATCGCTAGGAACTGGCGGTTATCCATTCAAACCCATAAGTACTTAGGTATAGATTAAGGAAGCTGAAATGGAGCAACACGATATTTTTGCCATGAAAGCAGCCTTATTACAAACGATGCCATTTGGTAAATATAAAGGCTTAAAGCTGATCGATTTACCAGAGCCCTACTTAGTCTGGTTTTCCCAGCAAGGATTTCCTCAAGGTCTACTTGGCCAGCAATTGGCTTTGGCCTACGAAGTTAAGCTTAATGGCTTAGAAACCATGTTAAGACCTATCTTATTAGCCAAATAGCGCAAGACCAATTTATCTTAGGATTAAGCTGCGAGCTAGTTACTTCATCGCTCAGCTGTAATACAATCAAGTTAAAGTCAAATTGTTTCATTCGTTACCTTAGCTATTTTATTGCTTACTGAGGTATTGATTGGAGCAATAAGGCAACCCAATTTCACATTTAAATGGAGAGATAAGTGAGTATTCTAATTACAGGTGGAGCTGGCTATATCGGTAGCCATACCTTAGTTGAACTATTAAATGCAGATTATGATGTCGTTGTTATCGACAATCTGAGTAACTCAAATGTTGAATCTCTCAAACGTGTAGAAAGCATTACCGGCAAAAAGATCCCTTTTCACGAATTAGATATTCGTGATCTCGCTGGGTTAGAGCAATTATTTGGTCAATATAAGTTTGACAGTGTTATTCACTTTGCAGGTCTTAAAGCCGTGGGTGAATCAACACAAATCCCCCTGACCTATTACGACAACAATATCAGTGGCACGGTTTCCCTTTGTCAGGTAATGGCAAAGCATCATGTTAAAAATATCGTGTTTAGTTCTTCGGCTACGGTGTATGGCGATCCCGCTACGGTGCCCATTACCGAAGATTTTCCGACCTCAGCCACCAATGCTTATGGTCGCAGTAAACTCTTTATCGAAGAAATCTTGGGTGATTTATATCGCAGTGATCCGCAGTGGAATATTATCAATCTGCGTTACTTCAACCCGGTAGGCGCTCATATTAGTGGCACCATAGGTGAAGATCCTAATGGCATTCCCAATAATTTAATGCCCTATATCGCTCAGGTAGCTGTGGGTAAACTGCCGCAATTAAATGTATTCGGTAATGATTACGACACGCCTGATGGCACTGGAGTTCGAGATTATATCCATGTGGTTGATTTAGCTAAAGGCCATGTTAAAGCCGTGGCTAAACTAGCAGAGAAGCCCGGATTAGCAACGTATAATTTGGGTACGGGGCAAGGTTATTCGGTACTAGAAATGGTTGCTGCATTTGCAAAAGCGAGCGGTAAAGAAATACCTTATCAAATATCGCCTCGTCGACCTGGAGATATCGCAACTTGTTATGCCGATCCTAAATTTGCTAAGCAAGAATTAGATTGGCAAGCTGAAAAAACAATTGAGGACATGACTACTGACAGTTGGCGTTGGCAGTCTAACAATCCTAACGGGTATAAATAAAAAAAGGCCGTAAGGCCTTTTTTTATGGGTGATACAAAGACAACAATTAAATTAAGAAGTCGTCTAGGCTTTTGCCTTCATCTAATGCTTTTTGAATTGGCTTAGGTTTGCGGCCTTGACCTGTCCACTGACGTAATTCACCTTGCTCATCGTAGTATTGGTATTTTGCTGGGCGTGGCTCACGCTTTTTGGTTTCAGTGACAACACTGCCTAACAGCTCAGCAGGATCAATACCATCTGCTTTAAGCATTTCTTTATATTCTTCTAGCTTACGAAGTTTTTCTTCGTTAGCTGCACGTACAGCTTCTTCTTCAGCTTTTCTTTCTTCAACGATTTTAGTGAATTTAGCTAATGATTCTTCTAATTGTTCTAGTGTTAATTCTTTACTTGCAGCCTTTAAGCTACGGGCATTTAACAGGGCTTTAATTATATCGCTCATTTTAGTTACCATAAATAAATGTGAGAGTGGCTACAATATAGACCGAAGAATATAGAATTTCTAGTCTTTAAAGACTGAATATATTCTGTTTTTTATCTTTAAATAAAATTTGGCTGAAAAAATAAATAAATTTTGGCTATCGCAGGCTTATAAGGGCATTAATTTATTTGTAGTAGAAGCTTTAGTCATGGACATTTTCCGTACCATATATCAGTACTGGTATTATTTGGCTTAAATAGCGCGATAGCCCGAAGTATAAAAAGTGACTTACAGCGGCAATGCATGGTTTATCCAAGCACTGCGCTGTTGGCATGTTGTGGCCCCGCATTTATGCTGCACTGATGATGCTAATTTAGGTTTTATATCTTTTTTATGGTTGATTATGATTATAAAGATATAAACACTGTCTATATTCTTTGTTTTTATGCTGCTTTCGTGTTAGTTTTTGGCGCAATATCGTAGAGGTGCGTACTTCATTAGTCGCTTTAGTTAGGGTGATGCCATTGAGCTAGAGCAAAAGGGAAGTACGCCGAAGTCAAGTAAGTCATCAAACTTACTGGGCTGGGGGTACATTGAACAGGTGTATCACTGTCATAGTTTTCACTATGGGGAGCTACCGTGCTGAATTTGCTTGGCTCTTCATTTATATAAGTAAGTAGCCAATGGAATTAATCAGTTTAGCCGAATCCCCCTTATCGCTAATCCCCCCTGTTTTAGCGGTTTTTCTTGCCATCATTACCCGTCGTGTATTGCTTTCACTTGGTTTGGGCATTGCAATGGGGGCGTTATTGATTGTCGATTTTAATCCATTGCATTGGCTTGAATATGTTGCGACCACGTTATTGACATTATTCTGGCAAGACGGCGAGCTCAACAAGTGGAACATAGACATCATTGCCTTTTTATTACTACTTGGCATGATGACTTGTTTGATGACGATCTCAGGGGCTACCACGGCATTTGCACATTGGGCTGCAAAACGGATTAAAAACCAACGTGGTGCTAAATTACTTACTGTGTTGTTAGGGATCTTCATTTTTATTGACGATTACTTTAACAGTTTGGCGGTGGGCAGCATTGCACGTCCGATCACCGATCAAAACCGCGTTTCACGAGCCAAACTGGCGTATTTATTAGACTCCACCGCAGCCCCTATGTGTGTTCTTATGCCAATTTCAAGTTGGGGAGCTTACATCATAGCTATCTTAGGTGGATTGCTGGCAACTCATCAGTTAACTGAACTAAGCCCACTGACTGCCTTTATGACCATGGCTCCGATGAATTTTTATGCTGTATTTGCACTGCTGCTCGTGTTGCTAACAGCCTGGTTCAAACTTGATATCGGGGTAATGAAAAAGCATGAGCAAGCGGCATTAGAAGGTCAGCTATATGCCAAGGATAAAGGCACGCCACCAGGGGAAACCTTGCCTCCTGCTCAAGCCGATAAAGCTCATATGGTGGATTTGTTATTGCCTATCTTGGCATTACTTGGTGCGACGGTCTTTAGTCTGATTTACCTAGGCGCGAAAGCGAGTGAAGGCCCATTTAGCTTAATCGAGGTGTTTGCTAATACCGATGCAACCGGCGCTTTGGTATATGGCGGGTTGACTGGATTGGCGGTTACGCTCGTGATGGTGTTACGCAATAAGTTACCCACTAAGGTATTATTTTCAGCCTTGGTTACGGGGGCGCGCTCCATGTTTCCGGCTATCGTTATCTTACTATTTGCTTGGTCGATGGCCAGTGTCATTAGCCAGCTAGAAACCGGTAAGTATTTGGCATCTTTGGTGACTGGCAATATTAATACCGCTTACATTCCGGCGTTGTTATTTTTATTGGCAGGTTTTATGGCATTTGCGACCGGCACCAGCTGGGGCACATTCGGTATTATGCTACCTATTGCGGCTGATTTAGCCATGGGGTCTGATAGCAGTTTAGTGTTACCGGCCATGGCCAGCGTGTTAGCAGGGGCGGTATTTGGCGATCATTGTTCGCCGATTTCCGATACCACAATCTTGTCGTCCACAGGGGCAAGCTGCCACCACATCGATCATGTGGTCACTCAGCTGCCGTATGCCTTGTTAACGGCTATTGTGAGCTTTGTGGGGTATTTAGTATTAGGTGCCACGGGTTCAGTGTGGTTGGGGCTAGGTGTCGCATTGTTGCTAATGATGCTAGCGGTAGCGGCGTGCTTATATCAGCTAAAACGCCAAGAGCTAAAATTGGCTGAGCAAAACTGATTTTTAGCAAGATGTCAGTCGTGCTCTGATTTGAGTGCGACTGCAATTGCAACAGCCATCACTAAGTTTCCTGTGTGTTATGGGTTTAGTTACCGATATTAAATGTCTTAGCCCAAGATAAAGATGCCAAATATATCTGCGCTAATTGTTCTTGTTTTAATCCAATCAGCTTGCCATCTTCACTAATTTTTTGCCATTCACCACGTTCAAAATGCTCAATACAATTTAAACAATTGCCCATGAGGCCTTCTCGTGCGGTAAGCGCTTGAGTGATTGCTGGCTTTAATTTCACTTCGGCAAGTAATGCCGTTAACGGTTGGTCCAGCAGGCTGTCTAATAATGAAAATAATCCGGCCAGAAAGCCTTGTTGCGCATTTTCTGGGATTAGTTTGTCTAAAACCAGTTCACAAAAGCGAGCGCGGATCACCGACATTAAATACAATTCAGAGGGTTTGTCCTGATTGGATAAAGAGGTAGCAACAAGAGAGATAAATTTTTTCAGTTGCTGCTCACCTAAGTACACGGCTGCTTGTTTGAAAGACGCGATAGGCTTCGCATTTGACTTAATTTGTTTATTAACAAACATAAGCAATTTATAGGACAAGGTGACATCGCGTACAAATATGCCTTCGATTCGATTAAAATCCAGTTCAGGTTTTGCTATTTCATTTAATAGCTCAAGCACAACTAGCTGACTGGGCGCGAGGGCTTTTTGTTTTAATATTTCAGGTCGACTGAAAAAATACCCCTGAAACATTTCAATGCCGAGCTTTTTTACTTGCTCAAATTCATCAACAGTTTCTACTTTTTCGGCTAAATACTTAATCGAATGATGTTGTGTTAATGCGATTACCTTGCGGATTTCATCAAATGACGACATGCGAATGTCGAACTTAATGATGCTGATATAGGGTAAAAATGGCTGCCATTGCACTTTATAGTGAAAATCATCTAACGCAAGTTGATAGCCTAGCTCATGAAGCGTAATGATTTCGTTGAGTAATTCTTTGCAGGGTTCAATGTCTTCTAGCAGCTCAATCACTAAGTTTTGTTGCGGTAAGAGACGGGGTATCTGTTGCAGGATAGCTTGCTTGGAAAAATTGATATAACAAGTTTTATGGTCTGCTATTTTATCAAAGCCCACATTTAGAAAATTATCTGAAACCAGCTTTTTGGTGGCATCATCAGAGTCAATATAGGGAAAAATATTTTCAGCGCTATCACGAAATAATAACTCATAGGCAATGACTTGCTTTTTCGTATTGAGAATAGGCTGACGGGCAACAAAAGAATACATAAAACACAACACAGCTAAGGTTTAATGATAAAAGCATAATATAGCATTGCGAATTTAAACCAAACCGGAAAAAGCAGAGCAAGCTCTGCTTTCGAGCATATTCTCGGCGCAGTGAGTGACTAATTGCTGCTAAATTGACCAGTTAATGCTGCTTTCGAGCTTTTGCTCCAGTTTGGCTACCGGCTCAGCTATATCCGCAACAATCACCAAGTTTGCATTTTGTACCGGCATCACCATGGCTCGCATATTGCCTTTAGTGTACACAGGGTCAATGGAAAGTTGGGTAGATTTAGGCACAATAAATAGCGTGACTTTACTTTTTTCGCCAGCCATGATCATATGTAACGCTGGCTCGCCATTAAAGGAGCAGTGGTTTACATAGTAAATATGACCAAGCTCTTGCTGCAATGCGCCACCATATTTAGCCAGCTTGGCATTCACCGACTGAATATTTGCATTTTCATTGATTTGTTCAGTAAATAGCCATTCATTTTGAACATGCTCTATGGCTATTTCACCCATATTGGGTGAGCTGGGAAGTTGAATTAAATTAACACTTAAACCAATAATGAAGGCAATTGAAGCAGCTAACGCAATGTGCCAGCGGTGATTTTTCTGCTTATCTTGAAACTGCTCAAATGATTGATTAAGTAATATTCTATCCGCCAAGCCCTCCGGCACGGCAACGGATTTTAAGCTTTTCTCTAGTTGCTGATCAAAAGATTTCATTTCATCCAAAAACTTCTTCTTTTGGGCATCTGTTCGAGCCGCATCAATCAAGGCATCGTCCTGATCTTGTGGATTGCTTAACACGCGACGGCGAAATTCGAGTTCATCCATCATTTGCCCCCCATATTGGTTTTAGTTGACTTATTTTCCATCGCCTCTTTGAGTTGGCTCCTTGCTCTAAATAAACGAGTCATGACCGTGTTTTTGTTCAAATTAAGTTGCTCGGCAATCTCATCTCCCGATAAACCGACAATCACTTGCAGCAACAAGGGGGTTTTATATTCTTGTGGCAGCTTGTCAATTTGACGACGTAGCCATTCATTTTCCATATTTTGCTCGCCATCGGCTAAGTCGCTATCAACTAAGGTGTCGGTCTCCATGTCGACTAAATCAAATTGTTTGCGCTCAAATCGCCTTGCGTTTTCACGACGCAATATAGTGATCAGCCAAGCCTTAGCGGCTTTTTCGTCTTGCAAAGAATCCAATGCCCGCCAAGCACGCAGAAAAGTGTCTTGCACTATGTCTTCTGCCACATGCTTGTCACGGCACAACCAGTACGCGTATCGATAAATATCGCCATGATAAGCTTGTACCAGAGCCTCATAACGTTTTTGTTTATTAGCCATATCATCTATGACCGTGCGACTGGCTTTTTTCTTTCCCAATAATTTGCTAAACATCGAAATATTCGCCTTATGGCCTAACTTGGGTTAATTGGGGGCAGCGACGTTGAGCTTGTTGACCGCTTTTGTTGCTTTAGGGCGGCTAACAGGGATTGGTTTTGCCAAGGTTGGCTCTTGGCTATGCTCAGCTCCAGTTGCTGTATGGCTAAGTGTAGTTCAGCCGAGACGGGAAGCTGGCTCACTCCGTTGATGTTGGGCCAATGATGTTGTGCCCAAGATTGTAATGCTAGCCATGCTTGACGCGGATCATTGGTCTTTACCGCAGCTACTAAGGCTTTATCGACATTACTAAGAGTGACAGATTGGCTTATGTTGTGCTGCGATTGCACTTTGCCTTGATGCTTATGGTTTAGGCGCTGGCGAAGCAGCAGGGCTAAGGTGGCTAACCAAAGTAGGGCAAACGCTAGCGTGGCGTAAGGCCAAAAGCCGGCACTACTTTGTTGAGCGGGCGCTGACTGGATAGCGGGAATAGGCGTTGCGTGAGCGTTGGGATCGGGTAACACCTGAATGGTACGCTCTGGCACGGTGGCATATTCCAGTTGATCGGTCTCGCTATTCCACCAAGCTACCGAAACGGCGGGTAATACCAGTTCACCTGCTTGCTCGGCGATGATGGCATGGCTGCTGATACGCTGAGCAAAGGCGGTGCCTTGATGAATAAAGCCGCTGACTTCATCCTTATCTGGATAGACTCGTATTGAACTTGGGTAGTTAAATTGTATTTTTGGTAATGCTTGCTCACTGGTATTAGCCGCAATCAATGTAAAGGTGCGAGTAATCGGCTGTCCTACGGTTAGGTTTTGTGCATCATCTTGTAATTGTTCACTTAATAACACTTCACTACTGACTAGCCAATCCTTGGCGCTAACCTGAGCGGGCTTGGCTTTTACCGTAAGGGCTAGATCGCCACTGTTAATATCCACCACTTGGCGCACCGTGCGGCTTCGAAAGCCGTTAGTGGCAACGGTTTTATATAGCTCTCCCGTTAACCTTGCGCCTGTTATGGTAGCCTCACCGGCTTGCTTGGGGGTAATCGCAAATTGACGGGTAATTTGTTGATACTTAACTCCGTTTTTGACCACCATCTGCTTTTCGTCACTGCCTAGTTGCACCACTTCGGCTCCCGGCAAATTAGGCGCTTGCAAATTGGCGTTTTCTAACATGGCGCCGATATACAAATCCACGGTGTAAATCAGCTGTTGGCCGACATAAACGTCGGTTTGACTGACTTTTGCCTCCATCCACACATCGTCGGTTTGCTGATTGCTTGCCTGTTGTTTTTCATCTAATACCGTTAGCTTGATCGGCTGTGTGGTTTCGCCAGCGATGGTAAGGGGCGGTATGACAACTTGGCCCGCGCGTTTGGCAAGTAATGAGATAGTCCAACGGGTACTGCTGGTTAAGGTGCCATTCACATAAGATTTTTGCCGGCTCACGGAGGGGCGAAATACATCAAATGTCGCTTCAAGGGCTTGGGTGTCTAGTTCGTCTGGGTCGAGGCTTTTATCAATGGCCACTTCAAGGGTAAAAATTTCACCGACATAGACTGGATTTTGGCTTACGCTGGCTTGCAGGGCCGCCCAAGTGTAGCTAGCGCCAAGTCCACACCAAACTAATAAAACATAAGTTATTATTTTGCTTGCTTGTTTCACGGATATTTCCTTGCTGTTAGCGATTTTCACGTTGACGTCTTTGATATTCTAAACGCATCTTATTGCGTAATAACACCGCAGGATCATCGGGCATTTGTTGTAATAATGCCGGAATTTCAGGGCCTTGCTCTTGGTTAACGTCTTGTTGCTGCGCTACTGGTTGTTGCGCTAGCTGGTCCTCTGTTTCATCGGACTCTGGGCTAGCTTGTGGCTGCTGATCAAGCTGCGTAGCCTGCTGCTCATTCGAGGACTCATTCGAGGACTCATCCGAAGGCTCCTCACCAGGGCTGGTTTGAGCTTGCTGTGACTCGGCGCTTTGCTCTGCTTCAGATTCATTTTCTGACGTTGAGCTTTGTTCTTGTTGCTTTTGCTGCTCTTGCTGCGCTTGCTGCTTGCTATTTTGCTGATCATCTTGTTGTTGATCTTGCCCTTGTTCTTGGTCGGACTCCTGCTCTGAGTCTTGCTGCTGGGTTTGATCTTTATTTGGATTCTCTTGTTGTTGGTTCTCTTGTTGCTCATTTTCAGATGAGCTTTGCTCTTGCTGCTCTTGCTGCTCTTGCTGCTCTTGCTGCTCTTGCTGCTCTTGCTGCTCTTGCTGCTCTTGCTGCTCGAGTAGCGCTTCAATTGTGGCTTTATTTTCTTTTGCCTCAATCATTTGCGGAGCAAGTGTGAGGGCTTGTTCATAAGCCTCGATTGCAGCTTGGTATTGTTGGTTCATGGCCAGAGCATTGCCTAAGTTATAATAGCCTTGCTCGGTTTCTACTTTTGCAAAGGCTTGGGCAGCACTTACGTAATCTTGAGCGCGATAATAGGCGGCACCTTGCCATAGCGGATCACTAAATTGCTGGGCTGCTTGCGGATAGGCTTGCTGCTCAAAGTCCTGATAAGCATTGGTTTGCTCGTTTTGCCACCAACTGGCCATGGCTGGCTCGGGTTGAACAAGGGTGGCTAGAAGCAGAATGCAGGCTAACTGGCCGCGGCGAAAAGCCAATAATAAGAATGGTAATATTAACCAAAGTAGCCAATAGCCATCATCAACCTGTTGGCTGGTGGTTAAGTTTTGCTCGGATTGTGCATTTTCTTTACGTTTACTTTCTAACAAGTGGATCTCATTCAAGCGTTCAACATCGCTACCATCGGCGCGAATATTGAGGTAAATACCGTCGCTTAGTTGAGCCACCTTAGCGGTGGTGGCGGCATCAAGTTGCGGGATCACGATATTACCTTGGCTGTCCTTTAATAGATCGCCGTTGGCAAGGCTAATGGGGGCTCCTTTACTGGTGCCCACGGCCAGCACAGAAACACGCCACGGCTGATTGGCTAACATGGTTTGCATGGCATCGACTTGCTCGTCATTAAAACCCGCGGTGATAAATACGATGTCGCCTTGTTGGTGTCCGGCATTGGTCAACAGCTCTATCGCCATGGCTAGGCCTGTTTGCGGCTTGTTGCCCATGGCTGGCATGATATTGGGGGCAAGATTGGGAATAAGATTGAGTAGATTCCCCCCATCAAAGGTTAACGGACTGATGCTAAAAGCGTCACCGGCATAAGCCACCAGCGCTTGCTCGCCTTCTTGGCGTTGCTTGACCAGATCCAATGCTTTGAATCGAGCTTGCGTCAATCGATTAGGCTGCAAATCAGTGGCCAGCATATCGGCTGACATGTCCATTACGATCACCCGCGCGGGGCTGATTTGTTTTACCGGCAGCTCTAGGCTTCTAAAACTTGGCCCAGCTAAGGCAATGATGCAGACGATGAGCATGATTGCGACCAAGGTAATGTGGCGAGGCTTGTTGGTTTGTCCACTAACAAGCTGTTTTGACAAATGCGGTGCAATCAAGCCGGATAAGGTTTGCGCCGGCTGACTGCGCTTCATTTGCCAAGCGATAAGGCCAACTAAAGGTAATAACAATAGAAAATAAGGACGCAGAAACTCCATATTATTGCGCCTCCTTAAGCCAAATTAAACGAATCGAAAGTAACATTAAGGCAATCAGCAAGGGCCAGTGAAACAAAGGCTGCTCGGGGCGAAAGCTTTGCTCTTGTGCACTGATGGGTTCAAGTTTATCTAAGGTTTGGTAGATTTGACTTAACTCCTCGCTGCTACGGGCTCGGAAATATTGACCCCCGGTCATAACGGCAATTTCGGTTAAGGTTTTTTCATCTAAATCGGCCGATGGGTTAACGCGATGACTGCCAAATAAGCTGCGCTGGATCATCACATCGGCGCCCAGGCCGATGGTGTAGATCTTAATGTCATGCTCCTTGGCCAACTCGGCAGCTTGAATGGGGGTTATACTGCCCGACGTATTTTGACCATCGGTCAGTAAAATCAATACCTTTTGCTCATTTTGCGCTTCGATAAAGCGTTTAACCGCCAATCCTATGCCTTCTCCGATGGCGGTTTTATCACCGACTAGGCCAATTTGCGTTTCCTGCATCAGGGCTTGTAATGTGGTTAAATCAAAGGTTAGCGGTGCTTGTAAATAGGCGTGATCGGCAAATAAGATCAAACCTAAGCGGTCGCCTTGACGCCTTGCAATGAAGTCATTGATCACTTTTTTGCTTATCTCTAAGCGGTTTACTTGGCGCAGCCCCAGCTCCATGTCCTCGATTTCCATACTGCCGGAAAGGTCAACGGCGAGCATCACATCGCGGTGCTCTTGGCTAATGCGAATCGGCTCACCAAGCCAAATGGGGCGCATTAAGGCGAGCACAAAGCACAACCAAGTTAGCCATAATAAAATAACCGGCCATCGACTGCTGGTTTGAGTCGGGGCATCCGCACCAACTTGGGCGAGGGGTAACCATAGGCGCACTTGCTGTTTGGTCACCGCGGGTAATAAGCGCATCAATAGGGGTAAAGGAAGCAACCAAGCTGCCCAAACATAACTAAACTCAAACATGCTTACCTCGCCATGATTTTGCCATCGGCAGTGCTTGCTTTAGCCAAACACGGGCAAGTTGTATGTCAGCGGCTTGGGCTTGGCTGTCTTGTTGATATAACGCCGTAAGCCAACGTGCTTGCTGGGCCGAAAAGTTTGCCTTATTGGCACTGCTTTGGGTTAAAAAATCCAGCCAGTGCTGGCCGTGAAGTGAAGCCACTTGTTCACGGGGGTAGTATTGTAATGCTGCTTGTTTTAGCAAGGTATTGAGTTCAGTAATACTTATTGTGGCTTGCTGGTTAAGTGTTTTGATAGCTAAACGCTGGATTTTACGCTTGCTTAGGTAGTGATAAATGCCAATGGCGATCAGGGCGCAAAGCGCTAACACTAGCCCAGCAGCCAAGATAGCCCAAATGGAGGGCGGCCACCAACTTGGGGGCGGGGGCAATATAATGTCATGCAGGCCCAAATCAGGCATCGCGGAATTAGCTTGCATTATCGTTATACTCCAAAAAGAACAGGGTTGTCATTTTTCAACAGCACTCCACATTGAACGCTCATAGTTGGGCAAACAGAGGCTGTCCGGCGCTGATTTGGCGCAGACTGATTGCGCGTCGAGTTAAGCGCGTTAGCAAATGTTGTTGGCGTAGCAGGGCTTGTTGTTGATAGTGACTATCGTCTTTGCCTAAACGTAGCCAGCCCGCTCCTTGCTCGGTAAGCACATTGAAGGTTAATTTGCTTGCTAAGCCCCTTGCCTTAGGAAGTTGCAGCTCAAGAGGATCAAAAACCTGCCACGCGGTGACTTGATTATGACGTTTAATCAGCGCTAATTGTTTCTCGCCAGCATCATCTAGATGAGCAAAATCACTGATCACATGCACTTGGCTACCCGGCTGTGCTAAGCGTCTCAAGCGGGTTAATTGTTGGGTAAAATAGTCTTGCTGGTTAACCGGAGTCTGGCTTGAGCCGAGTTCAACTTGTAATAACGCTTGTGGCTGATTGGTATAAAGCTGTTGCAGTTGGTGTAACCATTGTAAAACACCACTTGCTCGACCTTTAGGACGCAGCTCTTGATGCTGGCCTTGGTTAAAAATAACCCCACCGATACGGTCACCACGTTGCTTGGCTTGCCATGCCAAATAAGCAGCTAAATGAGCACCTTGTACGGATTTAAGCAGCAGCTGAGAGCCAAAAATCATGCTGTCAGATAAATCCACCAGCATTAACACGGGGCGCTCTTTTTCTTCTTTAAAAATCTTAGTATGGGTACTGCCAGTGCGGGCCGTCACGCGCCAATCAATGGCGCGCACATCATCACCGGGTTGGTATTGACGAACTTCATCAAACTCCATGCCTCGACCCTTTATACTAGAGCGATATGACCCTGCCATGGCACTTTTGGCAAGGCCTTGCAGTGGGCGAGGCTTGTTTTGTTGTTGATAAAACAGCAACTCTTTTAGTGTCAGATTAAGTCCATCACTATCAGGTAAAGCTGGATTTATCATGCGGTTAATGCCACCTGTTTGATGATTTGTTGGATCACGGTATTGGCATTGATGCCATCGGCTTCGGCTTCATAGCTGAGTAAAATACGGTGTCTAAACACTGGGAAACAACAGCGAATGATGTCATCCGGCGTCACAAAATCGCGGCCTTCAAGCCAAGCTCTGGCCTTAGCTGTTCTGGCTAACGCTAAGGTGGCACGCGGACTAACGCCATAGCTGATCCAACTTGCAAGCTGATCTGAGTATCGCTGTGGTTGGCGTGTGGCCATGACTAAGTCAACGATATATTGCTCTAAAGCAGGGGCTAAGTTGACTTGCATTACCGCATCGCGCAGCTTAAAAATATCCTCAGGAGTGAGCTTTTTCAGCGGCGCTTTGGCAGCCCCCATGATTTCTTTTTGGTTGAGGCGCAAAATGGCTTTTTCGGTTTCAGCGTCAGGGTAGTCTAGCTCAAGATGCATGATGAAACGGTCGAGTTGAGCTTCAGGCAATGGATAAGTGCCTTCTTGCTCCAACGGGTTTTGCGTGGCCATCACTAAAAATAGTTCAGGTAGTGGATAGGTCTGTTTACCCACTGTCACTTGATGCTCGGCCATGGCTTCAAGCAGCGCCGATTGTACCTTAGCTGGGGCACGGTTAATTTCATCGGCTAGGATCAGGTTGTGAAATAATGGCCCTGATTCAAAGATAAATTCGCTGGTCTGCGGGCGGAAAATATCGGTGCCGGTGAGGTCAGCTGGCAATAAATCGGGGGTAAATTGGATCCGATGAAAGTCACCGGCAATACCGTCGGCAAGGGCTTTGACCGCTCGCGTTTTGGCTAATCCCGGAGGGCCTTCAACAATAATGTGTCCATCCGCCAGCAGGGCTATCAACAAACTGTCAACTAACTCGCTTTGGCCCAGAATTTCGCTATTTAGATGCGCTCTAAGCGCTTGAATATTTTGTGCTGTCATGAGAAAAACTTTAGTCTGTTAACTAGGTGACAAGATACTACCCAAAAGCAGCAAGTCTGAAAAGACTGGCTATGATTAAATAATTGAAATATAAAAAACATTTACATTAATTTACCAATATTTACCATTATCTACCTAACTCATCATTCAAGGTGCCCATTATGCGAAACGCCGCTAATCGTTTTATCAGCCCAGCTAATGGAGCTCCCGCTATTGCCATAGTAGCAGGATTACGTACGCCGTTTGCTAAACAAATGACCAGTTATACGGATGTACCCGCCTTGCAGTTGGGTAAATTAGTGGTAGCCGAAATGCTCCAGCGCACCGATATCGCGCCAGAGCGCATCGAACAATTGGTTTATGGCCAAGTGGTGCAAATGCCCAGTGCGCCCAATATTGCCAGAGAAATTGTGCTTGGCACCGCGCTGGGTCCTACAACCGATGCGTATTCTGTCTCTCGCGCTTGTGCGACCAGTTTACAAGCGGTGGCCAATGTTGCCGAGTCGATTATGGCGGGCAGTATTAGTGTTGGCATCGCCGGTGGAGCCGATTCCACCTCGGTATTGCCGATAGGGGTGTCACAGCAAATGGCTAAACAACTGACTAAATTAAATAAAGCCAAATCCCTTAAGCAAAAAATCAATCTGATTTCGCAACTAAAACTGGCTGATTTAGTGCCTGTCGCTCCTGCTATCGCCGAGTATTCAACGGGCTTAACCATGGGGCAAACGGCCGAGCAAATGGCAAAGTCTTGGCTTATTAGCCGCGCTGATCAAGATGCCTTTGCCCATCGCTCACATCAATTGGCTCATCATTCATGGCAACAAGGTTGGCAAGACGAGTGGGTGATGCCCACTTGGGTGGCACCTTATAAAGAAGGCATAGTGGCCGACAATACCATTCGCGCGCAATCGAATTTGGCTGATTATGCCAGCCTTAATCCCGCCTTTGACAAGCGTCATGGCACAGTAACGGCGGCAAGCTCTACCGCATTAACCGATGGCGCTGCGGCGGTGATGTTAATGACGCAAGAGCAAGCCGAGGCTTTAGGTTTACCTGTGTTAGGGCTTATTCGCAGCTGGGCCTTTAGCGCCATTGATGTATGGCAAGATATGTTGCTAGGCCCTGCTTATGCCACGCCCATGGCGTTGGCCAAAGCTGGCCTAACCTTGGCAGATATAGATTGTATCGAAATGCATGAAGCATTTGCGGCGCAGGCGCTCGCGAATATCCAAATGTTTGAATCTCAACGCTTTGCTGACAAAGTGGGGCTGACGGCGCCAATTGGTCAGGTTGATATGGCAAAATTTAATCCACAAGGTGGCTCTATCGCCTATGGGCATCCCTTTGCTGCCACCGGGATCCGCTTAATTTTACAAACGCTAGGCCATTTACGCCGCCAAGGGGGCGGTTTTGGGCTATGTACTGCTTGCGCCGCGGGTGGCTTAGGCAGTGCATTTGTTTTGGAGGTGAAATAATGGCTGAATTAACCTTAGTTCGCACCGCTGAGGATATCGCTCAAATATGCATTGCCCTTGAGCATGAATCGGTGAATACCTTATCTGAGCAAACCATCACTGAGATGACCGCTATCCTTGAGCAGTTAGAGCAAGATAAGCAAATTAAAGGTTTGGTGATTTACAGCGGCAAAAAAGACTGTTTTGTTGCCGGCGCGGATGTGAAGATGCTCGATGCCTGCAGCGCAGCGGATCAAGCGGCCAAACTGGCGGCGACCGGTCAAACCTTGTTTGCACGGTTAAGTAAGCTGCCCTATCGGGTGGTCGCGGCCATCGATGGTAGCTGTTTAGGCGGCGGCTTAGAGCTGGCTTTGGCCTGTGATTATCGACTGGTGAGTAACAACCCGAAAACCCGCCTTGGCTTGCCCGAGGTGCAATTAGGCTTATTACCCGGCAGCGGTGGTACTCAACGACTTGTGAAGCAAATTGGTTTGAGTCAAAGCTTGGCTTTGATACTAACGGGTAAGCAACTTCATGCGAAAGCGGCGCTTAAGCTGGGTCTGGTTGATGGTATGGTCGCCCAAGATGTGTTATTGGCAACGGCCTTAGCACTCGCGAGTGAGCCTAAGAAAGTATCGCGACGCCGCGCTAAACCGCTTGCTGCGAGGTTAATGGACTCCTTTTTATTCAAATCTTTACTGCTTAAGCAAGCACACAAACGCGCATTGAACCAATCTAAAGGCCATTATCCGGCCATTGATGCCATCATTCATGTGCTTAAACAGCGCAATATGAGCAAAGCTGGGTTTAAGGTTGAAGCCGAGCAGTTTGGCCAACTGGTCATGACATCCGAATCACAGGCGCTGCGGAGGCTGTTTTTTGCTTCGACCGCCGCAAAAAAGAAAAGACCGCTCAGCGACAATCGTCAGGTTGAGCAAGTTTGGGTGCTAGGCGGTGGCTTAATGGGCGGCGGCATTGCCTATACCTGCGTAAATCAAGCGAAAACGCCTACCCGTATTAAAGATATCAATCAGCAAGGCGTTGCCAATGCGCTCGCCTATGGTCATCATATTTTGCAGCAAAAGCGCCGTCGCGGTCACCTTAGTCGAGTCGACTACGATCAAGTGATTAATCGCTACTCGGGTAGCTTAGATTATCAAGGCCTAAACAAAGCCGACTTGGTGATTGAAGCGGTGTTTGAAGATCTCAATCTTAAGCAGCAAATGGTGGCCGATGTAGAGCAGCATGCCAAGCCAGCAACGATCTTTGCCAGTAACACGTCATCCATTCCCATTGCGGCTATCGCAAACAAAGCGCAACGCCCTGAAAATATCATTGGCTTACATTACTTTAGCCCAGCAGAAAAAATGCCTTTGGTGGAGGTTATCCCTCATGCCTTAACGTCCGAACAAACCTTGTCTCGTACCATTAACTATGCGATTAGCCAAGGTAAAACGCCGATCGTGGTTAAAGACGAGGCGGGATTTTATGTCAATCGCATCTTAGCGCCTTATATCAATGAAGCGGCGCGTATTTTGTTGGCTGGCGAACAGGTGACAAAAATTGATACCGCTTTAACAGACTTTGGCTTTCCGGTTGGCCCATTTCGTTTGCTTGATGAAGTAGGGTTGGATGTCGCGGCAAAAATAGCCCCTATTTTAACTCAGCAGTTAGGCAAGCGATTTACGCCGCCGGATGTGTTTCCCCATTTGCTAAAAGATCAGCGGCTCGGCAAAAAAGCAAACAAAGGTTTTTATCGCTACGATGATAAGAAGTCACGCCAGCTCGGTGATGATAGAGTTTATGATGTGTTAGATATTCGCCTTAATGCCAGTTTAAGCCCAGAGGATATTGCATGGCGCTGCGTATTACAGATGGTGTTAGAGGCTTGTCGCTGTTTACACCAAGGCGTGGTGGCCAGCGATGGGGATGCCGATGTCGGCGCGGTATTTGGCATAGGTTTCCCCCCTTATTTAGGTGGACCTATAAATATGATCCGTCAACTTGGGGCGGGTGCGATTTTAGATAAGTGCCAAATATTCGCCAAGCTATACGGTGAACGATTTGTGGTAGAGGCAGAAATTGCTAATTTAATTGATAAGCTGGCCAAAAGTAGTGATATATAGTGCAAAAAATCAATGTTGCATAATATAATCGTAATTTTGCAGTCGATAATGTTGTTTATATGTGGTGGTGTCGGTATCTTTATCCCATCACCACCGAGATTGGAAAGCGAATGACATTTCATGTTAGACCATATCAAGCCGATGATTTAGCGGCTCTTTACGAAATATGCTTATTAACCGCAGACGGTGGCAAGGATGCTTCTGCACTGTTTCAAGATCCGCAGTTAGTGGGGCATTTTTACAGCGCGCCGTATGGTGTGTTAGAGCCACAAACTTGTTTTGTCGTCACCGAAAATGACAAGGTCTGTGGTTATGTGGTGGGCACGCAAGACTCATCAAACTTTGCCAAGCGTTGTGAGGACGAATGGTTTGGGCAATGGCGACAACAATACCCATTACCGAATACTGACTGCGTTAGTTTAAACGACCGCCTGATTAGCTATATCCACCAAGGGTATTTCCCTCGACCAGAATACGCAGATTATCCTGCCCATTTACACATCAATTTATTACCTCAAACTCAAGGACATGGGATAGGACGTAAGATAATGCAGGCCTTCATTGATAACCTAAAACAAAATCAGGTCGAAGGCGTGCACTTAGAAGTATCAGCAAGTAATAAAAACGCCATTGCTTTTTATGAACGCTTAGGCTTCAAGCCGATTGCCACCTTTGAGCATTCCATTGGTTATGGCATGAAGTTGTAAAGCTTTATGCCTTACCTTTGTTGTAAAAACTGCTTGTTATCTATGCTGACAACGGGGCAGTTGACCACAATATTGGTGCGTTCAACGTCAATCCAGCCTTGCTCTTGCGCTGATAAAATCGCCTCCTCAGAGCGCAAGGGCTGTATGGCTTGGCTTCCCAGCCATGTTACCTTGAATAATAGCCAGATAGGGCTGTAGTTGAGATCTTCACTGCTTGGCCCAAGTGGCGTGGGAATGGAAGCCAGAACGTTTCCTTGCTCCTTGTTGGGGAAAAAATAAACCCGCTCCAGTATGGTTTTCACTTCCGGTGGCTTAGGGTAATCTGGAATGGCATCTAGCAGCCTCGGGGTGTAGTTGGCGTCCATGGCCTTGGCCATCTCAGCGTCAGACACGTCAGTGGTGACGTAATAGACCGCCACATCTTCATACCAGCCTTGCTGTAAATTTAATTTTGCTTGGTGCGGCGAGTGAGTACAGCCAGTTGTTAATCCAGTGCTTAAGCCAATGAGTAGCAGTGCGCTGGTGACAGTAATGATTTTCTTCATGGGCTTATTTCTCAACTAACATATTGATAGTTAGAGCCTAGTTATCGTTACATCATGCGCAAACCCAGTATGTGAAAAATGCGAACTGACAACGTAAATAGGCCCGAAATTACCCCATTGGTTAGGTTAGGGTTGAGATTAAATGATCGACTTGTTTAATGAGCTTAGGCACGGCTACATAGACGGGCTCGACATGCACATCGCCCACATTTAGGTAGTTTACTTTATCTTTCACAGCGACATAGTCTTGTGACACCATTGGTAGGTGTTCATCTTTATCCATTGCGATGACAAGTTCTGCGTTGGCAAAATCATCTGCCGTGACCGACAAGGGCGGACGATGCTGACTATGACAAGGGATCTCAAGGCCCGTTAAAATTTGCACGACTTCTTTGGCGATATTCCCTTTATTACCATTGCCTTCTAACACTTGGCTTAAGGCTCGTGAGTCGGCTTGATAAGGCAATGCCAGTTTATCGCACCAGAAATTAAAGTATTCATGAGCAAGGCGGCTACGGTAGAAATTACCAGTACACAGGAATAGAACGTTTTTCATCATTTGGTTACTCATCAGTTTCGTTGGCTAAGAGGGCGTGTTTAATGGATGCGATGACATCATATTCTGGCGCTAAATCGTCTAAGGTGAGTAGCTCACTGATTCGGTCTTGCTCTATGGCATAGGCGGCAGCGTTGATGTAGTTGCCTGTGCCAACTGAGCGCGTGATTACGAGAAGTTCAAGCTGTCCGTTTTCGTTAAGATCTATTAGCTCGATGGATCCAAGGGTGCCTGAGCGCTCAGCAATAAGGCCACTTGCAAAAAAGGTGCGCTTGTTTTTGTCTTCAGTCGAATGATAAAGACGCACACTGTAACTGCCGATAGATTGGGCTTCACCCGCGCCGGTTGCCACCACCAAAGTTTCTCCTGAGGGCAATTGTGTTTCTAAGCTCAAAGGCGATTCGGGTGCCATCGTTGCCGATGCATTAAAGCAAACGCAAGAGGTTAAAAAAGTAAGCCATAAAGGAATCTTTCGCATGTTTCTACCTTGATCGTGTTGGTCATTAATATGTTGGGGATGGCGACGTTAGTTCTACAATTGGCCAACCCTTGGCATCATCAACATCATGGCTAACCAGAATAGCAGGAACGTTAGCGTGTTGAATATGGTCTAGCACAAATTGGCCAAAGTTATCTTTTAGGCTTTTATCTAGCTTGGCGTATGGCTCATCTAATAATAATAGCTTCGGCTCGGCCAATAAGGTGCGCAGCAGACTGACCCTTGCGCGCTGGCCGCCCGATAAGGTGGTGATATCACGCGCTGCAAATCCTTCAAGTTCGGCAAAGGCCAGTGCCGTTTCGATCCGTTGTTGGCGCTGACCTTTGCTTAATGATGGGGAAAGGGCAAACGCAAGATTTTGACCGACGTTAAAATGTGGAAACAACAAGTCGTCTTGAAACATTAAGCCGACTTGACGTTGGCGCAATGGTAAATTGAGTAAATTTTGCCCATTGAGGGTGGCTTTACCTTGGCAACAAAAGACCGGGTCGAGAGTGCCTGCAATGGCGCTGAGCAAGCTGGACTTTCCCACTCCACTTGGCCCCATAATCGCTAGTAACTCGCCCTTGTTAAGTTCAAAACTCAATGGTTGAAATAACGGCTTACCCGCTTTAAAAACTTGAAAATGCTGGCAGCGAAAACTCATTTATGCTCCTGTGGCAAACGTTGTGGATGCTTCAAACTAACCCGCTTTACAGTTGCATGGCAAGGCGCTGACGAAATAGCCAACGAGGCAAGCTTAGGGCGAACAAAAACACCATCATGGGTAAGAGTTGTAACATTAGCGCATAGACGGAAATTAACCGCCTATCTGCCCCAGCCACCAAGGCAACGAGTTCGGTCGCTAAGGTTGGATAACGTCCTGCACCGATAAACAAGGTGGGTAAATAGAGCGTCATGCTGACACTAAACCCCAAGGCTGCACTGGCCAAAATAGCGGGTAACAACATGGGTAACTTGACCATAAAATAACTGCGCCAAGGGCTTTTGCTCAGCAATAAGGCTTGATGCCAATAGGCTTGATTATATCGGCGATAGTAAGGTGCAAGAGACAAAAATGTGTAGGGCAGCACAAACATCAGGTGGCCCCAAATTAACGCGCCAAGCCAACCATCCCATTGCAGGTAGATTAAACTGACTTGAATGCCGAACAGGTAACTCATGTCGGGGATCAATAAGGGTAAATAAAATAAAGGCAGCCAGCGCAGCAGTTGACCGTGTTTTGTTTTGCTGCCTTGCTGAGCCTCTGTTTCAAGCATGATCAAGCTTAACAAGACGGCAATTAAACTGCTTACCCCTGCAAGTAATAAACTGTGCTCGATTAAAGGCAATAATTGTCGCCACGATGAAAGCCAATTACTGAATTGCCAACGTGTCGGTAGCGCATCTGGAAAGCGCCACTGGGCGGTAAATGACCACAATATTAGCACGATAAAACTTAGGCCAATGGCCAGCACAAACAGCCAAGCTAAAGGCTTTGCTAAACGGTTCAATGGCTGTAATAGAGACGTGCGTTTGCCATTGCAACACCATTGAGAGCAGAATTTACTGGTCGCTTTGGCTAATCCTAGCATCAGCGCAATTGAGCCAAGATTGATAGCGAGCAGCCAAAGTGCCCCTGCAGCCCCTTGCAGCCTAAGTGTGATATTGGCGTCGTTAAACCAAGATAAGATCAACACTGACAGGGTCGGAGGCGATGACGGCCCTAAAATAAGGCTGACATCAACCGCACTTAAAGACCAAGCTAAAACCGCGCACAGGGGCAGTTTTAATTGGGCTATCAGCTGCGGAAAAATGAGCTTTAACCAAGCTGCGGCATGGGTGTAGCCCATACTATTGGCCAACATCAGAGTGGGGCGGATGGCGACTTGTTTGGCGGCAGAAATAAGCATCAGCAGTAAAAAGGGAACCTCTTTGAGTACCATTACTAACACCAATGACAAGCCATGGGGGTCTTGCGTGGTTTGCCAGTTTGGCGGGTAGTCAAAACCCGTTAGCTCGGGTGAAACTAGCCTCAAAAGCCAGCCCGAGGGGGCAATTAAAAAACCTAATCCAACCGCCATGGCCGCATGGGGAATCGCCAGAATGGGGCTTAAACTCAAACTCAGCCATTGCCATTTGGGGTTAAGGTAGAATTTGGCAAATAAAAGTAAGGCGATAGCAAGGGACAAAAAAGTACTTAACCAACCTACTTGTAAGCTAACTCGGGTCGCGGCCATGGTTGTAGGGTGTTGCCAAAATTGACTAAAGGCGGCGAAAGAAAACTGCTCAGCACCCAGTGCGGGAAGATAATTAAATGCGGGTAATACGGTGCCAATCAAACCGGCAAAGATAGGTAACATGAACACAGCGACAAATACGCTGGTCATTGCAAGGGGTATCAAGGCCAACAGGGGTTGTCTAAAAATGAGTTATTCCTGCGGTTACGAAGCGATAAGCCAAATAAAACCTGCGCCTTGGCGTGGTCAAGACGCAGAGACTGGTTAGTCTTTATTAACTGGTTTGATATCTAACACATGTAATAAACGTTCAGGTGTATCCGGCCAAACTACAGGGATTGCCTTAGGATTATTCGCGCTAAACCAGCCTTTGAAGCTTACATCGTCATACTGGAAGTTAAAGTTAGAGCTAAACACTGGCATGGTGATTTGGCGCTCGCCGATGTACTGCTCTATGGTGTGCATTATCTCCAGCTTTTTTTGTTCATCAGCTGTTTGGTTGAAAGAATCAATTAACGCATCAAGATCTTTATCAACATAGTGATGACCACCAAAACGCGCTTTGTCCATTTGCTCTGAATGGAAACCCGTATAATAGTAACGATGCGGGTTAGCACCCGCGAAGTAGTTGGTAAAGGCGGCATCAAAGTCAGCGCTTTTTACTCGTTCGTTGAGATCGGCAAAATCAGGGGTACTGACTTTGGCATTGATCCCGATTTTGTTGAGGCCTTCAATGCCAATTTCAACCGTTTGAATATGATCCGACCAGCCTTTGGGAACGAGAATATCAAATTCAATTTTGCTGCCATCTGGGTTTTCTATAAAGCCATCGCCGTCAATGTCACGATAACCCGCACTGGAAAGCATGATTTGTGCGCCCGTTATGTCAAAGGTATTAAATTTGCCGTATTTACTTTTTACGCTGGGATCAGCCCATGCTTTAAACTGATCGCCTAAACCTGAGGGGTATTCGTTCACTGACCAATAGCCAGCGCCTGCAACATTGACAATTTTTTCTCGATCCATCGCCATCGAAAAGGCGCGGCGGAAGTTTATATCGTTAAATGCTTTACGGTTGTTCTCATTCGGGGTTTTAAAGTTAACCATGAATGACGCCGAGCCGGCAGCAGGGAACCAATATTTGGTGCTTGAGTTCTTGCTTAATAGCACTTCCTCGATATTTGGAATAAATGAGGATGTCCAGTCTAGCCTGCCCTTAATGGCCGCCGCGAGGAGCTGCTTGTTGTTTTGAATGATAGGGCTTTTTAAACAATCAATGTCTAAATTGGCATTGTCATAGTAATACGGGTTGCGACATTGGGTATAAACCTGCCAAGAAAAAACTTCAACCTCGGTAAATGGGCCGGTACCCACTGGGCTTTCGTTTTTAAAGGCCACTAAATCGCCGGCTTTAGAGAATATGTGTTTAGGGACGATAGGCGCACGAACAATTTGCGTATCGATGCCGGTATTAACGCGAGTTAGCTTAACCTCAACTTTGTAATCAGACAGTTTATGAACGCTTAGAATATGGCCAGATAAACCTTGAACATCTGTTTTGCCCCCTTTAGCTGCTTGGTTTAATGAGTAAACCACATCATCAGCGGTAAACGGGGTGCCGTCTGACCATTTCACATCGTCTCGTAATTCAAAGAACAGCGACATTAAATCGTCAGAAAAATAGTGTTTTTTCGCCAACCGGTAATGTGGGGCGCCACCTTTCATTTCATTGAAAATAATTAAAGGCTCATAAATAAACTGCATGGTGGTTGGCAGTTTGTTGGTCGCCGCAAATGGGTTGAAGTTGCGTTGCCAAAGAGGACGAAACTCAGACACAATAGTGAGGGATACCTTGTCAGCTGCACTTGCTACTGGTGCAGTTAAAGACAAAGCAAGAGCAAGTGCAGTAGATAGTTTAGTGATCTTCGCGAGCATTCGAATTCCTTTTGACCCTTAATCGGTGATACAGCAACATTCTCTGATTAGGAGAAATCATCGGTTTTACATAAATAAGCTAAAAGTATTAGCTTAAACCTTATAAATCACACCTAGTAATAATACTAGCCCTAATTGTTGTTTATCGTCTTCTCTGCGATCAATCTCACTGCATTAAGAGCGATTTATCAGTTAGTTATAATGTTTTGTTTGTTTTTTGTAATAAACAAGTTATGGCGTTGTTTTATCAATCAAGCTGTCCCTATAGCTAGGGAGCACCCGTTACAAACTAGCTGTTGTAGAACACAGATTACTGGTTTGGTTGGTAAATGCAAAACAACCCCATAAAATTGCATTACAGCTCAAATTTTAGTGCAAAATTCGACACTTGCGCGATTCAAACAGCATTAAAAATTAATGAAAGATCACATTTATCCGGTAATCAACACTGACGACTAAGATTGTAATTTTGAATTATTGCCGTATCTTATCGCCCTCAATACGGCATAGCGTGATGATTACCATGATAAAACTAATTTTGGGTGGCGCTCGTAGTGGTAAAAGCCGTTACGGCGAACAACTGGCGCTGCAGTCAAAGCACCGCGTGAATGTGCTGGTAACGGCGCAAGTTTATGACCAAGAAATGCAACAACGGGTGGCCGCGCATCGCCAGCAGCGACCGGCCACTTGGCAAACGACGGAAACCCCCTTTGATTTAGGAAACGCGATAACCCAACACCATCAAACGGGAGATTGTTTATTAGTCGATTGCTTAACGCTTTGGGTGACCAATGAGTTGTTACGATTTGACATAGAACATCAAGGCGCCCAACTTAGTCAGCATTGGCAGCAGCAAAAACAGCAGTTGCTGGATGCGTTGGCTTTGGCTAAACAGCAAGACCAGGATAAGCAAGTGGTGGGCGACATCATTTTGGTAAGCAATGAAGTGGGGATGGGGATCGTCCCCATGGGGGCGATTAATCGCCGTTTTGTGGATGAAACAGGCTGGTTACACCAAAGTATCGCGACATTAGCTGACGAAGTGTATTGGGTAGTGGCAGGGTTGCCACAACGCATTAAATAGCCCATTGAGGGATAATTAAGGAATAGACATGACCGATTCAAACGATAAATCACAGCGCCATAAGCAACGCCAACAGCGAATTAAAGAGCAAGTAGACGCTCGTATCGCCAAAGCAACCGATGAAAAAGGTATCTTAATGGTGATCACCGGAAATGGTAAAGGCAAGTCTACTGCCGGCTTTGGTACCGTGGCCCGCGCCGTTGGACACGGTTTAAAGGCGAGCGTAGTGCAATTTATTAAAGGCACTTGGGATTGCGGTGAACGCGATTTGTTGGCGCAGCATGGGGTGGACTTTTATGTAATGGGGACCGGGTTCACTTGGGAAACCCAAGACCGAGAGAAAGACATGCAAGCGGCGGCGCAAGCTTGGGCTGATGCAGAAAAACTACTGCAAGATGACACCATCGATCTAGTGCTGTTAGATGAACTGACATACATGGTGACATACAAGTATCTTGAGCTTGAGCAAGTGTTAACGGCATTACAAAATCGTCCCGAACATCAGCATGTGGTGATCACAGGGCGAGCTTGTCATCGCGGTATTATTGAGATTGCTGACACGGTCAGTGAAGTTCAAAGTATCAAGCATGCCTTTGAAGCCGGCATTAAGGCGCAAAAAGGGTTTGATTATTAATGTTTGTTAGCCAAAGCATCCGCCGAGGTTGGCTGGCGCGGTTATGGGCTTTGCCCTTGGTGCTTGCACCTATGCTGTTGCAAAACGTAGCAGCAGAGCAAACCAAAGAGCCAAACCAGCCGCCCATATCGCGTATTGTCACTTTATCGCCACATTCGGCAGAAATGCTATTTGCTATCGGCCAAGGCCATAAAATTGTTGGCACCACACGGTTTACCGACTATCCAGAGCAGGCCAAATCTATCCCTATTGTGGGCGGATACAATGGCTTGAACATAGAGCAAATAATCGCTCTCAACCCAGATGTGATTATTAGCTGGCGTAGCGGAAACCCAAACCGAGAGCTAAATCAATTAGCTGATTTGGGCTTTAAGCTTGTCGATAGTGATGCTAAAACCTTAGCCGAAGTCGCTGGTGTGATACGCATGTTGGGCGAGTTGACTGGGGCAACAGAGCAAGCCACACAAGTTGCAGACACTTATTTAGCCCAGTTAAATGCGGCAAAAATAAAATACCAAGATGCAGCAAAAGTCAGCGTATTTTATCAGCTTTGGCCCAATCCACTGCGCACGGTTGCTAAAGGCAGTTGGGTACAGCAGTATTTAGATGTCTGCGGTGCGCAAAACCCGTTTTATGATAATCCCGCAGAGTACCCGGTTATCAGTATCGAAAGTGTATTGGCCGCGGCGCCCCAAGCGATAATTACCACTGATGAAGTTGGCCAAACGCCCACCATAGATTGGCAGCAATGGTCTATGTTACCGGCGGTGAAAAACAAAGCCATTATCCAATTGCGAGCTGATTGGGTTCACCGAGCAACGCCGCGCTCTGTGTTAGGTGTCACGCAACTGTGTGAAGCCTTACATCAAGTGCGTGAGCAACAGCTTGGTTAACGCTGCGTTATTTTGCATTATCTGGATAGCTCCAGTTATCGGCATAACTTTGTAGAGGATTATCGGGGTGGCTGTTATAAACCTCATTGATGGCACTGATCACCGCCTTACCTAGCTCATTAGGGGTGCAGCCAATATGTACATTAAGCTGTGCTCCTGACTCTTTAATGGCAACCGAGCCTAATGTCTGTTGGTCAAAGTCTTGCTCTGCTTGTTCATATTGAATAATCCAAGGATATTCAATGATGAAGTCAAGGCGATCCACTAACAGGCGGGTAATATACTGTGAACCAAGGCGATATTGAGTCGAGACCTGCATGCTATCGTGATATTGCAGTAAAATCTCATCACGATTAGCGCCGTAACTGCGCCCAAAAGCAACGGCAAAATTAAGTTTATCAAGATGTTTCATTAGGCTGTGTAAAGAGATAGCTTGCGTTAATGGTTGCCCAACAATGGACTCTAACCTAGCCTGATTTTTTTTCAGATAATACAAGCGATGGGTTGCTAAGGTTTGGATTGGTTCACTAAAGACCAGTAATTTTTCTCGCTCAGGCGTTTTTAATAGGCTGCTACAAACGGTTTGCGAGCCTTTAGCCAGAGCCAACAATCGCGGTATGCTGCCAAGCTTATTGTCATGCTGCCATTGGGGTAATTGCGCTTGTAACCAGTGACTAGCCAGATTAGCAAAGCCCTTTCCTTGATTCTCTCCTTGGTAGATATAGCCGGGCGCCAGATCGTACTCAAGCCAAGTAATGGTGGGCTTAGCCTGTGCTAACGAGCCATAAACATAAAATAGTGCAAAAACCAGCCCCATTTTTATTGCAGAAACCATCTTGAATAGCATGCTAGGACAACCGTTTAAGTCATAATAGCTTAAGTGTAGTCAGTATTTTTAGTCATGAGAAAATGAACAAAGGCCAAAATGGAGAACGTCATGAATATGAGCCAAGCCAGTGACATTAAGCCAAAAGAGGATGTGACGCTGATTTTAGTGCGGGGCTTACCCGGCAGTGGCAAATCAACCAAGGCTAAATTACTGGCACAAGCGCGCGGCGCTCTCCATTTAGAAGCGGATCAATTTTTTGTTAACCCATGTGGTGAGTATCGGTTTGATGCCAGCCAGTTACCTCAGGCTCATTCATGGTGTTTATCACAAACCAAGGCAGAGCTTGAGCAAGGCCACAGCGTGATAGTTGCCAATACCTTTGTTCAACATTGGGAAATGCAGCCTTATCTGGACCTAGCTAAAACCCTCGAGGTTAAACTGGAGATTCTGGTATGCCAAGAGCAATATCAAAATATCCATGGCGTACCCGAGACCACTATCGAAGCCATGAGGAAAAAATGGCAGGAGTAGCGATTGCTTATATCTAAGGCTTAGCCACGGCTTAGCTTCGCAATGGGCTCGCAATATCCATGGCGACATATTTTTGTGATGAGCCAAACGCAATCAAGCTGAGTGACTTGTATTCCCTAGCGCTATCAACTGTAGTTCCTATAGCTCCTCTTAACGAGAAAATTTAATGGATAAATATCAAGAGTTTGTTTCCTGTGTTTCGCATTTCATCAGCTCAGAACGGGTGATTTTGGATGAGTTAAGGCGCTTAGCCCTTGGTGCAGACGCCAGTTGCTACAGGATGATCCCCAAAGTCATATTGCTGTTAGACAGTGAAGACGAACTGATCCGTGTGCTGCAATTAGCAAGACAACTTGAGATAGCCGTTACCTTTCGTGCAGCGGGAACCAGTTTATCCGGACAAGGTGTAACCGATTCGGTATTACTGAAATTAACCCCGCGTTGGCGGCATCACAAAATTATCGACCAAGGCAGCAAAGTACAAGTTGAACCGGGCTTGATTGGCGCGAAAGTGAATCAACTATTAGCGCCGTTTAAGCGCAAAATCGGTCCGGATCCGGCTTCTATTAACACTTGTAAAATTGGTGGCATAGCGGCCAATAACGCCAGCGGCATGTGCTGTGGTACGGCGCAAAACTCTTACAGTACTTTAGCTGCCATGCGCTTGGTTTTGGCCGATGGCGCGGTGCTTGATACCAGCGACAGTAACAGTGTTGCTCAATTTCGTATCAGTCATAAATACTTGCTTAATGAACTGGCCATCTTAGCGAGGGCGACCAAAAAAGACGCCCAGTTACGCAGCCATATTGAACACAAATTTCGGCTAAAAAACACCACCGGCTATAGCATCAACGCCTTAATTGACTTTGATGATCCCATCGACATCTTAGTGCATTTATTGATTGGCTCTGAAGGCACCTTAGGGTTTATCTCAAATATTACCTACAACACCATTGCCTTAAGCGATTTTAGTGCAACAGGTTTGTTTGTATTCAAGGATTTAGAGACAACTTGCCATTGCGTGAGTGCATTGAAACATACTTCAGTGGCCGCGGTCGAGCTGATGGATCGGGCCAGCCTTGCAGCCATTGCCGATAAGCCAAATATGCCGGCTTTTTTAACTGAGCTTGGCTCAGATGCGGCGGCGCTGTTGGTTGAGATCCAAGGCGAGACACAGTCGCAGTTGGATCAGCAACTAGCACAATTGAGTGAGCTTATTGCGCAATTTGGCTGCGCCTATCAAGTGCCATTTAGCCAAGATAAAGCACTGTGTGAGCAGCTTTGGGCGATACGCAAAGGTTTGTTTCCCGCAGTCGGCGCGGTGCGTGAAACGGGCACCACGGTGATCATTGAAGACATTGCCGTGCCCGTAGCACAGCTGGCTGCCGCGACCTTAAAGCTGCAAAGCTTACTGCGACAGCATGGTTATCATGAAGCGATTATTTTCGGTCACGCTTTAGATGGCAATTTACATTTTGTGTTTACCCAAAACTTTGACAATCCAGAGCAGATCGAGCGTTATCAAGAATTTATGCAAGCTGTGGTTGAGCTGGTGGCCCTAGAATACAATGGCTCATTAAAAGCCGAGCATGGCACTGGGCGCAATATGGCGCCGTTTGTTGAGCTTGAATGGGGTAAACAAGCCTATCGGTTAATGTGGGAAATTAAAAACATACTGGATCCGAATAACATGCTTAACCCCGGCGTGGTGTTAAATGAAGATCCCAACGCCCACTTGCAGCATTTAAAAGCCATGCCCAAGGCAGAGCAAGCAATCGACAAATGTATTGAATGTGGTTTTTGTGAGCCAGTTTGTCCAAGTAAAGAGGTCACCTTAACACCAAGGCAACGCATTGTTTTATGGCGAGAAATTCAATCCAGACGGCAACAAGGGCAAAGCAAGCAGCAACTCGCGCCGCTGCTTGATAGTTATCAGTACCAAGGCATAGACACATGTGCAGCAACGGGGCGGTGTGCTCAGCGATGTCCGATAGGTATCGATACGGGTGAGTTTATTAAGGGATTGCGGGCCGAGCAGGTCAAGGCCGCCGACACGATAAACATCAAACTGAAAAACAAACTGGCTGATTGGAGTGCCAATCATTTTGCCACGACCACAACTTTAGTTAAACAAGGGCTTAGCTTGGCTCAGCTGGGGCGGGATTTATTGGGCGAGCAGGGCTTTATCCGGATCAGCCAAACCCTGAATCATTCTCTTGATCACCATATGGTGAAATGGAGCAAATTTGCGCCGCTGCGCAATAATGACCCCGTGCCAAGCCGTGATGCGTTGGCCAGCAACTCAAGCTCAGCGCCCTGTGTGGTGTATTTTCCAAGTTGTAGCAGCCGCGTGATGGGGACCGATAGATTGATGGCCGAACAAGGTGAACAAAGCTTGATGACCACCACCATAGCGCTACTGGAAAAAGCAGGTTATCAGGTCATTATTCCTCGTGATTGCGAACAGCTTTGTTGTGGTATAGCCTTTAACAGTAAGGGTTATATTGAACAGGCCGCGCGAAAAGCCGATCAACTAGAGCAGGCCTTGCTTGACGCATCTAACCAAGGGCAGTATCCCATATACATTGATTCTAGCTCCTGTGCATTAACCGCTATATCAAAGCGAAACGATCAACTAAAACACTATGATCCGATTGAGTTTCTTGCTGATTTTGTTGCGCCCAAGTTAACCATTACCCCGTTAAAACAAAGTGTCATGTTGCATATTACTTGCAGTAGCAGAAAGCTAGGTTTGGCGGACAAAATGCATCAACTGGTGGCTCAGTGCGCCGAACAGGTGATTATTCCCGCCGACATTGAATGTTGTGGTTTTGCTGGAGATAAAGGGCTGTTTTATCCAGAGTTAAATCAGGCTGCGCTAGCTGATCTCAAATCTGCGGTGCCGGCGGATTGTCAGCTTGGCGTGAGCAGTAACCGCAGTTGTGAAATTGGATTATCTGAGCACAGTGGCATCAGTTACAAAGGGGTGGTGTATTTACTTAACCAAGTGAGTCAAGCCAAGTGAAAAAATACGGTGAAAGAAGTAAACGGTAAAACCAGCAAGGTGTGAATGGGGGATGCCAGCATCCCCCTTGTCCAATATCGAACATCCTTGATTGCATGTCCTTTTTTGAACGTCATTTATGATACCATCTCCCCCAGAAAAACCTTGCTATGGCTATGCCTGAGTAAAAACTAAGGATGATGGATGACTAAAAAGACCCGTGTTTCCCCCCAAGTGGTTGAAGAAGCGATGCAAGTGGCTAAGGCGACACAGCGTCCGGGGCAGACCAAAGAGCAAACCAAATTCATTGCGCAGGGTATTCAAAAGGGCATCGAAGAATACAAGAAGCGTCATAAAGAGAAAGCCCGTGAGCTGGATAAGCAAAAACGTAAATTAACACAGCAACAAAACAACGACAGCCAAGCTCATCAGCAAGAGGTTGCTACCTCGACTAATCAAACAGAGTCAGCCGATCACAGCAAGGGGGCAGCTTGGGTTCCTTGGACATTACTTGCCCTAAGTTGGCTGGGCTTTATTGGTTATTTCTTGCTACTGCATCCATAGGAAGAATATGAGCATCAATTTACAAAAATTAGTCACCGAGAGTCGTAATCCTGCCAGTGAGGCTATCGATACCCTCCCGACAATAGACATGCTAAAAGTCATTAACGCCGAGGATAAAAAAGTCCCAGATGCGGTTGCCAATACATTGCCTGAAATAGCGCAAGCTGTTGATGTAATCGCTAATGCATTACAACAGGGGGGCCGATTAATCTACGTGGGTGCGGGAACATCGGGGCGCTTAGGAATTTTGGATGCCAGTGAATGTCCGCCAACGTTTGGTAGCGATCCTCGTCAAGTTGTTGGCTTAATTGCGGGGGGGCACCGCGCGATTTTGGCGGCGGTCGAAAATGCCGAAGATAACCAGCAACAAGCCGAACAAGATTTAGCTGAGCTAGAGTTTAGCGCGCAAGATGTACTTGTTGGTATCGCCGCCAGCGGACGCACGCCTTATGTATTGGGTGCCATGGCCTATGCCAATCAATTAGGTGCAACCACGGTGAGTGTGGCCTGTAATCCTGATTGCCAAATGGCGCAATTAGCCAATATTGCGATATGTGCGGTGGTTGGACCTGAAGTAGTGACAGGATCGTCACGGATGAAAGCGGGCACGGCGCAAAAGTTGATTTTAAATATGCTAACCACAGGTGCCATGATCCGCATTGGCAAGGTATATGGCAACTTGATGGTAGACGTTGAAGCTACCAATGCTAAGCTGGTAGAGCGGCAAAAAAATATCGTGATGGCGGCAACGGAGTGCGAGCGAGACATTGCCGAGCAAGCCTTGCTGGCTGCTGACGGCCATTGTAAAACCGCCATCGTGATGATTTTAGCTCAGCTTAGCGCCAGTCAAGCCAAGGCGCTACTGGCCGAGCATCAGGGGTTTATTCGACCTTGTTTGGCTTGAGCCGCATTATTTTAGTAATGCGTGATCGGCCGGTAACATACGGCTGATCCAGATAATCAGTTTGTGTTTAAGCTGTTGGCCGTCTTCTTTATCGGCGGGAATGGGAGTGATTTGTTTATCTTGCACCAGCAAACGATAAACCACTTCCACCTTTTCTTTTTGTGACACATGACTATCAAGCTTGGCATAACCTCGTTGCTCGGCGTACTTTAGACCCACTTCTAACGCTTTTTTTAGCAATTGCGGCTCATTCTTAATTTTTTTCATGCTCTAAACTGGCTCTATTAAAGGGCGGGTGATAACGTCACTATATCTAATCTAGGTATTTAACCAAGCATTATTTACCCCATGACTCAATTACCACTGTCGCTATGAGATTGATGTAAAGATGAAATTAATCTACACCCACGAAAGTTTACTCATGGTGAACCATGTTAAAAATCTAATGACACAAGCGGGTATCGACACGCTGATCAAAAATGAGTTTAGCCAAGGGGCATTAGGGGATATCGCTGTATTTGATTGTTGGCCGCAGCTTTGGCTGACTCAAGAGCGTAAATGGCAACAAGCACAAGATCTGATTACAGCCCTCAATCAACAGGCAAGCTTGCCTGACTGGCGATGCCAGCAATGCGGCGAAACCAATGATGCCAGTTTTGAACTCTGCTGGCAGTGTGGCGAAGACAAGCGTTAAACACGCAAAATGATTTGCGGAAATACTAGCGAGAATCACCCTAATTAGTTACTCTTCAAAGACAATTAAATCATTGAATTAGTGCCATTATGAATAAAATATTTTTAGCGGTTCCGTTATTGTTATTAAGTATTTTTGCTGTTCCTAGCGCCTCTGCTGCATCGGTGCAAGAGCAACGTGCCGAAATCAATACCATGGCTAAAGAGGCCATGAATCATTTATACAAAGCACACCCTAGTGCTAAAAAAGCCATTAACCAGTCTTACGGTTATGCGGTATTTTCAAACACAGGCATTAACTTGTTACTTTTGTCTACGGCTCGTGGGGGCGGTGTTGCCATTGCGCGCGCCTCTGGCAAACGCACCTACATGGATATGTTTTCTGCGGGCGTTGGTATCGGTTTAGGCGCTAAAAATTACCATGGCATATTTATTTTTAAGACCAAGTCTTCGTTTGATAATTTTGTCGAGCACGGCTGGGATTTTTCTGGCCAAGCTGACGCTTCGGCGAAAAAAGGGGAAGAAGGCGGAGCCATTGATGAAGCCCTGAGCATTAATCCCGATGTACTTTACTACCAGCTCACCCAAAAAGGATTGGCCTTGCAAGCAACGTTACAAGGCACCAAATACTACAAAAATGACGATTTAAATTAATCGTTATTTGCTCCAGAGATAGAAAAAAGCCGCGTCAGCATAAGCTACGCGGCTTTTTTGTGGCTAGAATGGCGCTTCATCGGCGCCGATATCGGGCGCGTTTGTGTCTCGCGTCTGGCCATCAATGTCGGTTGTCACTCCTTCTAATGGCGTGCCTTTGCCCACCACAGTGTCGATGGCTTTTGCTAAATGCAAATCACCTGCAACGGCATTAATAAACCAGTCACTTTGGGCGTTTGTGACATTAAATTCCACATTGGCTTGGCCGTTATTACGCTGGCGTATTAAACCATTGGTTAGGTTATTGGCGATGTGGTTATTCACCGACTCACTAAAACGATACTCAATGGCATTGGGGTAGCTGCTGTTTAACCAGATAGTGTTGTTATATACTTGGGTGTTACTGGCTTGAGCTAGATAGATGCCAACATCTTTGTTAGTCATAATAAAGTTATTGCGGATAATACCGTCAGCGTGACCACTGCTGTCCAGACCTAACATGATGCCGCGATCGCAATTGATAATGACATTGTTCTCTATCAAGGAGCCTTTAGAATCCGCCCAAAAGTGAATGGCGCCCTCCGTTAGCGCGGTATTTTCACCCGGCTTAGGGTTGTTGTTGTGAATATTCTTAAAGGTGTTGTTGCGTACCACCCAGTTATGGGAGCGGTGCGCATCAATGCCGCCGGTGTACCACCACAGCGCTTGGCCTGTGGTAAATTCAAACAGGTTATGCTCGATTAAACCAAAATCAGAGGCCACATCTGGGGTGGATGCGTCCTTAGATACCTTAATCATTTGCTCTTGTGAGTCGATAATGCGGCTGTGGCGCAAACTAAAGTAATCGGCATTACGCTCGCCTTGGATCTGCACTATGTGGTTGCGAACAAAACCGCTGTCACGCAGCGGCGCACCGCCTATGGTGACGTATTCAATTTTAAAATGGCTGTCGCGAACTAAAAACATGTTGTTGTACTGTGGGCCGGCAATACGCACCTTGCTGCGATCGCCAGATTGTCCGCGCAGGGTGATATTAGGCGCATCGACCACAAAAGTACTGTTTAGTTGATAATCACCATCGGCAAGTAACAGCAAGGTATGGCCACCTTGTTGATTTGCTTCTTTAAACGCTTGATGTAGCTGCTCATTGGTGCTGATTTCAACCACGGTTTGGCTGTCCTCAACAAACTCAGCGGTTAAATCTAAGCCTTGGCTTACCACTAGCTCGCTGGTTTGCAGCTGATCTGAGCTGTAACCATTAAACAAAAAGCCCGCACGAGCACGCGCTTCTATGGTGATGGTTTCGCCTATTTGATATTCACTTTTGGCTGGCGTGATAATAATGTCGCCGCCATTATCTGGGATAGGTTTAATTTTGATACTCACCGTATCTGGCTGCGGAGTTGGTGCCAGTGAAGGTGCAATGCTGGGCTCAGTCGATGGCGCGACCGAGGGTTCAATTGAAGGCGCAAGGGTTGGCGAGCCTCCCTCACTTGGGCTGGTTGAAGAGCCACTGCCGCCACAGGCTGTTAGGGTTGTAGCCAAGCCAAGCACGGCCAAAGTAACTAATGATAAGCGCATACAAAATTCCACTCTGACAAAAGACGCAGAGACGATAGCGCTTAGTTAATCAATAAGCAACATATTGCATATTGATGTGAGCAAGGTTGTGGCCTTGTTAAAAAAAAGCCCCGTGATTTAACGGGGCTAGGAATGTTTAGCGGCCTTGTCGCGAAGGCTTTTTACCTTGCGGCGTTGATTTTTTTGGCCTGCTATTTGGTTTGGCTCCTGTATTCGTTGCAGCCTTCGCTTTTGGTTTAGCTACTGGCTTACCAACAGGTTTACCCGTTGGCTTTGCCATAGGTTTAACTGTTGGTTTATCTGTGGCCTTAGCTGCCGCTTTGCCTTGATAGCTTGGCTTAATGGTTGCGCCTGCAGGCCCTTTACGGCCTTTGTTTTGGCCATCTTTGCGAATATCAGGCTGGTTAGGGTGCTTAGTGGCAAAGCGATTGCTGCCATGGCGACCCGATTGGCGACGATGACCGCGCACATTAATGTGCTCGGCTTCGGCTGATGGGATCAAACAGCCCGGCTTTTCACCAATCAAGTGGGCTTTACCCATCTCGGTTAAGGCTTCACGCAATAGCGGCCAGTTCAGTGGATCGTGATAGCGTAACAAGGCTTTATGCAAGCGGCGCTGGCGTTCACCTTTGGCTACCGTTAGTGGTTTACGCTTTTTGTATTTAACCCGTGACAGCGGGCTGGTTTCAGCGTGATACATGGCCGTGGCATTACACATGGGCGAGGGGTAGAAGTTTTGTACCTGATCGCACTCAAATTCGTTTTGTTTCAGCCACAGTGCCAAGTTCAGCATGTCTTCGTCGGTACAACCCGGATGCGCGGCAATAAAGTAGGGGATCAAATACTGCTTTTTACCTGCTTCACGGCTGTATTTTTCAAACATTTCTTTGAATTTGTCATACGCGCCCATGCCCGGTTTCATCATCAGATCTAGGGTGCCTTTTTCGGTGTGCTCGGGGGCAATTTTTAAGTAACCGCCAACGTGATGCGTCACCAACTCTTTAACGTATTCTGGCGATTCAATGGCCAGATCGTATCGTACGCCAGACGCGATCATGACGTTTTTCACGCCTTTCACTTTGCGGGCTTCACGATATAACTCTATGGTGTGCTGATGGTCGGTATTAAGCTTTTCACAGATCTTAGGAAATACACAAGACGGGCGGCGACAATTGACCTCAGCCTTAGGATCGGAGCAGCCTAAACGGTACATGTTCGCAGTAGGCCCGCCTAAATCGGAAATGGTGCCTGTAAAGCCGGGCACCTTGTCACGAATGTCTTCCATCTCTTTAATAATGGATTGTTGCGAGCGGTTTTGGATCACGCGGCCTTCATGCTCGGTGATACTGCAAAATGAACAGCCGCCAAAACAGCCGCGCATAATGTTGACCGAGGTTTTGATCATCTCATAGGCAGGGATCTTTGCCTTGCCGTAACTAGGGTGAGGCACTCGCGCATAAGGAAAGCCAAATACCCGATCCATTTCTTCTGTGGTTAATGGAATAGGCGCTTGGTTTACCCAAAGTTCACGCTCGGCGTGCTGCTGCACTAAGGCGCGACCAGACCAAGGGTTGGTTTCAAGGTGCATCACTCGGCTAGCGTGGGCGTATAAAATGCGATCGTTTTTCAGTTTTTCAAACGACGGCAAACGCACCACGGTATTTTTGGCATCGTGACGCGAGGTTTGCACGCGAATGGGTTTGGGCTTTTCTTCGACGGCTCCGGCATCGCTGGCGCACTCTGGCTCAACTTGATACGGGTTAGCCATCACCATGGCTTTGCCCGGCGTGTCGATACGTGAAGAATCAACCACCTTGTATTCTTCTGGCACCTCTTTAAGCATCACGGCGGTGCCGCGAATACGGGTCATTTCAGCAATGGGCTCGCCCTTAGCTAAACGATGGGCGACTTCAACCAGTGCGCGCTCGGCGTTACCAAACAATAAAATGTTACCTTTGGCGTCCGGTAATACGCTGCGGCGCACTTTATCCGACCAGTAATCGTAATGGGCAAGACGACGTAAACTGGCTTCAATGCCGCCCAATACGATAGGAATTTCTTTATAGGCTTCACGGCAACGCTGCGAATAGATAAGCACTGCGCGATCGGGGCGCTTGCCGCCTTCGTTATTCGGGGTATAGGCGTCATCACTGCGTAATTTACGATCCGCAGTGTAACGGTTGATCATCGAGTCCATATTGCCCGCGGTGATGCCAAAAAACAGGTTCGGGCGACCTAGCGCCATAAAGGCATCTTTGCTGCTCCAATCGGGCTGGGCAATGATGCCGACGCGAAAGCCTTGTGACTCCAACATACGACCAATCACCGCCATGCCAAAAGAAGGGTGGTCGACATAAGCATCGCCTGTCACCAAAATTACATCACAACTGTCCCAACCGAGCTGCTTCATTTCCCGTTTTGACATGGGTAGAAACGGCGCAGGCTTTAGCTCTGGGCGATATTTTGGGTAATCAAACAGGCCGATTTCGGCACCCATTTGAATTGATGTTGTTTTTTGCATTTGGCTTGGCATAACGAGATCCACAACTTTTGGGGCGCAAATTATACCCTAATTTGTTGTGTTAACACTATGCTAAAAAAAGTCGTGCTCATGCTTTGAGAATTCATATACATAAGCCCATGAGGGTTCGGTATTTAATCGATTGCTCTAACGGTTACTTTTTAATAATCACTTGCTGCGCTTTGTAGCTGACTTTCTTTTGTGCCTCATTATCAAACGGCAATAATTGACCAACACTTTTAAGTGCGCTGCTATCGCCTGCAATTAAAATCGGTGTGGCATTGGTTAACTGTTTGGTTTTGCTTGAGAGGTGCAGCGGCTGCTCGGCAAAACGCAAATGGATCACCGGAGTCGGCGCAAGGCGGCGTCGAAATGACACGCTTTTATTACGATCTTTGGCGATATTAGCGGCCAATACTTTCACCTTGGCTTGCTCTTCAATGGCGGCATCCACAGGCAATAATTGCGCCGCTTGATGCAATGCTTTGTCGGTATTGGCGCGCACATTACTGGTTTTGGTCGCCCAGCTAAAGCGAATACTGGTTAAGGGCTCAATGCAGTAATGCACCTTGCGGGTAATTTGCAAGGTAATGGCGTGGGGGCGCAAAGTGTGCACCTGATTAAACCGAGCATGGCGACTGCTGAGTGAGCTTAAATAGTCCTTGATAGCCTGCTTGGTTTGGTTAATTTTATCGCAATGCTCGGCCAAAACCTGAGGCGGACAATCCAGCCAAATAAACCCCGCTGCCTTGCGGGTAACCTTTAAATTGGTATTCGGGTCGCCGCTGTATTGTTTAATGCGCGACCAACCTAATTTAAGGCCTGCTTGCCCACCGACATAGTTCACTGGTACCTGATCAGGAATGGTATTTTGCGTCTTGTCATAAACCGGCAAATCATAAATATCAACCCGCCGGCTAGGGCTGCCAAGCACTAACTGCTGCAGCTGGGCAAGTTGGTTATCTAAGGTATCGAGTAGGTCGGCAAGTTGCATAACATAAACAGCGCGATGAAATAAGCGCCATGGTATCACAAAATGCCCTAGCTTCAGCTAGGGCACTATCACCATAATCTATTGGTGATAGGGCGTTTTTAAATCTGGGGAGTAAAATGGCTGAGCTATGTTTTTACACAGTTACAATGTCTTTACTCAATTATAGCTCACTTTGATTCGCTAAATTTCTCAAAAAAAGCTCGGTTTGTTCACAGCGGATTTCCAACGTATTGATATATAATCACAAAAAATGTATAGCCAGAAATTTAACAAGCCATACTAGGCTCGCTAAACTCAGTCCCGCTTTGTCTTTCCTCTGTATAGCTTGTTATGGGGTGATAAGGTGATATTTACTGGCTGAAAATTCTAATTTTATTTATGTGGGATGATGGGGGTTGCTAGCTAATAAGCAGGATCTTAACGGAATTCCGTATAGTACAGCTGTTAACGGTAAATGAATATGATCTCCGGAACGGAAGCACTAGACCTAATTGAAAAGGAGTTCCCGGAAATATCCGAAGAGCTCAGAGAGGATGAAGGCCTTCTACATCTTCAAATTGGTGAATTCAGACATTTAGCACAGTCTTTTATTGATGGTGCTAAAACGAATGAATTTAAAAGGGTTTGTGAACTGTTTGTCAAACTATTTCCGTCCGCGTCCTCGGAGCTAGAAAATGCATTGAATGTATCGTTCCTTGAGCATCTAAACTTCACTGACGGTAAAAAGGAGCGATCGTGGGCATATACTGCAATGCCACCTTTAATGCGGAAAGCCTGGGATGAGATGGAAGAGTATAATGACAACTTACATAGTGGCCGTTAACAAGGCCAGCAACAGCGACGCTCGTACCTCGCGCGCGTTCTGGCGGCGTTCTATTGCTAACGACACTAGGAGATGAATCGTAGTGGGTGTATGGGGAGTAAATGTCGAACATATTGATTCATTTGCTGATGTTTATGATGGTTTCTTTGATATTTATAACAATGGTGCGAGTCCCGAGCACGCTAGCTCAGAAGTCAAGGAATCGTTTTCTGAATACTTCGAAGACTATGAAGATTCGAATAACTCTTGGTTTGCTCTTGCTTATGCTCAATGGGAGACAAAAAGCCTAGAACCTAGCGTGTATGAAAAAGTCCGATCTATCATTGCGAGTGGCAGTGATTTAAAGCTTTGGGAAGAACTAGGAGCGAGCAAGGACGACATAAAGAATAGGAAAATCGCACTAGATTCATTTCTAGAAGAAATATCATCCGAAAGAAAAACGAAGAAAAGACGTAAGAAGCCAAAACATGATTACCGAGTCAATAAATTAGTTGAGCTTGTTGCTCCTGACAACCGAAAAGTCTTCACGGTTACCGAAGAATTTAGCGATGGTAAATATATCCATACCTCCGCGCTAATGATGTGGAGTTCTGGTGGCGGCTCAGTTTTTTACTTCAGTAAAGAAGGTGCGCAAGTTGGCGCAGAGTGGCAAGATTCACAGACACTGGTTGTTACCATTGAAGAAGGTCTCGAGTTTTCGAAAAAAGACGATTCTGCATTTTACTGCGGTGATAAGGTAGAGGTGACCTACCTGCGTGGTTAACACAATAGAACAAGCGGCTGCACCGGACAAATTTCCGCTGTCACCTTTTTTGCGTGGCAAAAAAGCCGCCATCAAGAATTTGCTTGGTGAACCGGGCGTTCTTATTCCATATGTGGTGAAGAAGAATCTTTTTTTGGTTATGGTGAAAGCTATGAAATTACGACGAATATTAATTACTTGGCCGAGAAAATTATCAGAAGATCTAGGCGTTTCATTTCAAGAAGCCTACACCATATGGAATAACAAGGCTCTTTCGGGGTACTCGAGTGTTTGGCCATGGGTAGTTCTTATCGGCTGCCTTGCTGCATATTTTCTAGCTATTCGTTTGAATATTGCGTTGAAATATGGGGAAATAGGAACCTTTGTTAAGAATTTGCTATTTATCGGTGGGGTTATTGGGTCAATGCAATTAAACTTTTATATTGCATATAAAAAATACTTGAAAATTATAAGAGTGGTTGAAAGCTATTATTTATGCATAAATTGTATGTCTATCTATTGAGAATATAACGTAACAAGTCGTTGCAGCAACGCACACTTCGCGTGCGGGACTGCTTTAAGTCCAAGTTTTTCGGCTCGCTGCGCTCACTTTACCGCAAAACTAGAACTTAAAATCCGCTGCTGAACTCGGCATTATGAATCCGTCTACTCAACATGTTGTATTTATATCTGATAGGTTTGAAAATGAAATTTACTCTTTTAATATTTTTGTTATTTTCAATAACTGCTGTAGCTGAAGAGCATATTGTTAATGTAGATATTTCTGATTGTACTGATAAGCCATGCTTTGAATTAATCAAAAAAGAGTATGATTATTCTCCCGGAATCAAAGTTATTGCGCACGCTGATATGACAGATGTAGGGCACCCAGGAATTGTTACTTTTTATCCATTATTTAATATTTATAACAATGGTGATAAAAAGGTTAGCTTTAATATTGGTATGCATTTATTAGACGAAGATAGAAAAATACTAATCGGTGTTGTTTATGGTACTGAATTCTTGCCAAATAAATCCCAATCTGACAGAGAGGCTTACAGGTCTCTTAACGCTTTTAAATTAACTAAAGAGCAAATTAAAAATACAAGGTATATTAGTATTATCGTAGAGAAGTGTACTAATGATTGTCTGCCTTATTCTGGTATTGACTATTCTCAGTCACCTGAAAAATAAATCCATACAAACAATTCAACAGTGATTCGCAACGCTTGGCGCTTTCACTTCGAGTTGAGTTTTGTGTTTACGGCGCAGTGCTTTAGCTCAGTGGCAGTGTTGCTCACACGTTAATTGGGCGTTTTAGCTCTGTTGAGATTCGCCCCCCTACATTTAGTTACTACGTTATTTACGTATAGTTTGCTATCCATACGTTACTTGCGTACACTTTCCTTATGAAAAGTGTATTTGTTGAATCAAGCATATTTGAA
>NZ_JBKFDK010000025.1:0-69816 GCF_046452435.1 Motilimonas thetidivivens | reverse complement strand
ATTCAGCTCCGCCATAGGCGCAACACTCGATACGGGTGGTGAGTTAAACCTTACCCGACAGGGACTTGCACCCTGCAAGATGCATCAAGCTTCGCTTGACGCACTAACGCCTCAAACACCGGCTTGGAGAAGTTGACGGCTTTTTTGAACAAAAAAGGTGACAGCTTTACCAAGTCCGAGTGCTTTGACTTGTTATGTGCAACTATCGCCGACGCTGACGTGAAGCACTTCTTAATACAGATTCTCTCTCTATATTAAATAAGTCGACTATTTTTGGCATGAATTTATTATTGTCATCACCATAGAACTCAACTTCAAGTTGCTCTTCATTTGATAGGTAATTAATAAACTCTTCAGCCTTTTTAAGGCGAGTTTCTACTCGCTCTTTGCGCTTTCGGCCTGCGAAAAGTCTAAAGTCTTCATTTGAAAGAGCGACAAGATCATTCGCTGTGGTTTCGTTGTATATTCCACAATCTGACGCTATAAGTTCGATGTAAGTAAAAAACGATGATAGTGTTTCGTAAATATATAGGCCATAGTTGGTAATCTTGACACTATCAACGTCACTTGAATAACTATCCAGCCTGTTATTTGCCTCAACTAAATCCCATTTAAGAAAAATATCCATATTTTTTTCAAAGTCTTCAACCATATTGTAAGCTTCAGAAAAATACTCCTTTAGCTCTCCAATCGAGAGATAAAAAGGATTTGCCGGATCAATGCCATCAGAAAGCTTACGAAGAATTCTCAGTCCAGTAAAATGAGATCCGTTCTTCTTATTTCTAACTTGGAAAATATTTGGAATACTACTTTGAACTTCATCGTAGAAAAATCTGTACGGTATCATTACTGGTTTAAGGACTTGGTGAATTCGCAAAGTCCACAAACCTTGAACCGACACCATTTCATCAACGTTTGTATAGCCTGACTTCAAGAAGTCTCTAAAAAGTTCTAGCGCAAGGCGAATATTTCCGTGTGCGCACGCGCTAAGAAAGTCAGTTAATGGTGAGTCATCCCCCTTGCTAAATTCATTTCTCAAAATAACAAAGAGCTTTTTAATTGATTTTGCTTTTTGTGAGTTCGAATCAACACCAAGCTCTTCGTTGCAGAATCCATCATCATTGAGCTTAGATATTACAAAGTCAATCCGCTTTTCAAAAACAGCCTGAGTTACTGGCGAGCTTATATGAAACCCGGAGTTCTGATAGGCATCAAGGGTTCCATGAATTCTTGATGAGTGAAACCTTTCTTCCCTCATTGAAATAATTACAAGACAGCCCAGCGAGTCCGCTATTTCTTGCGCTGTTGTAAAGCAAAAGTCTTGAAGGTCGTGAGGGAACTGATCTGTGTTATCTATGGCAATAATGCAGCCTTTATGATTAATCTTCCAGTAATCAACCAGTCTACTAGCTACATATTTTTTATCATCAAGCCACTCTTTGACTAGATCATTTAACTTCAAGTTGAAATTCTCAGAACCTTCTTCCAAACCAAATAAAGTCTGCTTTTTTGCTAGCTCATATTTGTCTTTAAAAAGAATAGTAAGTTGGTCTCTGTCCTGAGAGAGAAACTCTTCAACATCTAGACTATTCACAATCTGATCCCAAATTGCGGCATGAATGTCAGATTTTTCCTCAGGTACATTTAGCAGATCTGCAATTGCGACCCTAGAGTATTTAGATAGATACTGCGGAGGATTATGATAAAGTAACTTTCGTAGAAAGGTGGATTTTCCAGCTCCCTTACCGCCAAATAGAACTATAACCTCACCCGTTTTCTTAGATTTAAGACTCTTTGCAATACGGTTTCCAAAAGCCCCTCCTTTATCGTTATCAGTTAAATCCTGCACCCCACGTTCTTCAAAGTATGGCGTTAGGGAGTCCCTAATTAGTCCTCTGAAATTTTTAAAGGCACTTTCGTATTCTCGCTGACTCACATAACAAGCATCCATGAATTCATTCTCAGATACCTCAATTGCGCCAAAATATTTTCTCGCAAACGGCCTCAAATCTCTCGCGTATTTATTCGAACTAACTTCATGATCATAAGAGGTAATTTTGTCTTTCGGGTAAAATAGCTCTCGATTTTGACGGCCAATCGTTCCCAGATTATGTTTTAAAGAGCCTGTACTTATAGATTCGTATCCGAGAGTATTAACAGCTTCAGTGAACTTTTCAGAAAAAAACATGTTGTTTTTTACAACTAAAGCTTTAAGGTTTCTCCAATTCTTCCCTTTCTCAAAGGTTTTAAAGAAGATCCACTCATGCCCGTTGGTTATACCTGCAAACTCACAACCTTCTTCCATACAATATGCCCAAACCTGTTCCATTGCAGATTTGATGTTGGCATCAGTAAGGAGTGTTTTTACCAAGATATGTCTAGATAACTTAGTGCCATTAAAGTTATTCGGCAGTTCGAAGTAAACACCCTCCTTCTTGGCTTCCAAAAAAAGAAGGTCATCACCATTAGATCGCTTTAATCTGTAATCTGCGTAGCCGGGGGCAATATAACTTTCATGGAATGTTTGAGTTTTTGGCCAGCTTAATACGCCGTGAATAATCTCATCGATTATTTTATGTCGGGTGTCTGCTTCATTGAAGTCTCTTTCATTACTACTGCTGGCTACTTCAATAGCTATTTCATGCGGCGTTTTGGCCATATTTTTTAAATCCTTCATTATTCTTAGACGTGTAATAATTCACTCTCAGCACATAACTTGTATTATACGTTTTTCTTGGTAAACCCACCCGCTACAGCCTAGTTCTACCCCATTAAAGCGACTATTAATCAACACTTTAAACACATTAATCGTCTCGTAACTCTGAGCCCAGAGGAAAACAAACCGAGACTAAAAATTACCGAGACCCAATTTGGCCCCCGTAAAGTCAGTAGGTTGATGCTTTTTGTGATTATATATCAATGAATTAAAAACTCGATGTGAACAAAGCGAGACTTTTACAATTTATTTACCGCGCCAAAGCCATGGCAAAACCAGCCAAATCCCATTACACCTGTATCAATAAGCAACAATAATTAAGGCGCTAGCCACAACCCACGGTGTAGTTAGTGCGAACGCAGCTCACTGCTAGGCTGAGGCTTGGCTGCACTCATGCCTGAAATTTCCTGCGCCAGTTGTTGGCATGTCTGCTGAAATTGAGTTGGGTGATAGTGTTTCTGTATTGCAATCAGGCCTTGTTCAATACGCGAGTGCATTTGCTCAGGGTGGCGTAGCGCTTGTACGCATAGGGCTGCGTAATCACTGGGGGTATCGGCCACCAGCAAGGTTTTATCTGGATCAAGATAGGGAGCGAAAGCATCGCCACATAAAGAAGTGGTGATACAAGGTTTACCGTAAGCAATCGCTTCTAGCACCTTGATATTACTGCCGCCGCCCATCAGCACTGGCGCTATCACGGCGCTAGCTTGGTGGTATGCTTGGGTTAAGCTATCAACAAACCCGGGCGCGATAACGCCATCCATTTGTTGCCACTTTTCTCGTCGCGCTTGAGGCGCTGCCCCCACTAACATCACTTCAACCTCGGGTACGTGAGCACGAACGAGTGGCAATACTTGGGTTAGAAACCAATCCACCGCCACAATATTGGGTTGATACCACAGCGACCCCACAAACAAGAGTCTTGGCTTGGCGGGTGACGCGTTTGGCGCAGGCGTCAGCTCGGGCTCATCTTGCGCTTGCTGACAAACAATGTTGGGCAAAATGCGTGAGGGTAGCCATTGAGTGGCGACTTGATCCCGTTTGCAAACAAAAAACGCCCCCGCAAAACGGTGCAGTAACAAACGGTTATGCCAATAGGCGAGGTATTTTTTCAGCGCCGACATGGCCAGCGCAGGCGTCCAAGCCAGCTGATTCGAATAGCGGTATTTAAAGTCGTCTAAGTCCACGATACAAGGCACGCTTTTGGGAATAGCCAGTTGACTGATTGGCCAAATATAGCGCCCAACAATCAGGTTATAGTCTGCTAAGCTCTGCCCCAGTTGTAGCTCTACCTGACGGCTTAACTCGCGATTGGGTAGCCATGTATGCCAAAACCGAGCGGCTAAGGTGAGTTTCAATACTGGGTGGGTTTGATCCCATTCCACTTTATTTTCACCGCCACGCTGAATTTCAATCACATCCACCTCGCCTAATGTCCGCAAGGCTTGATAAATCAGCAGGCTTCGCTGGGCTGCCCCTGAGGTTTGCGCAAAGGGTGAAACCGAGCACACCAATAAGATCTTTGCCTTGGATTTATCCTGCATTCGCCACCGCCTGTGCGCCTTGCTGAGCTAAAATCATTTTAACGGTTTGCCGGTCAAAGATGCGGTGATACCAAGCAGGGCGCAGTGCCAAATGCGCTAAGTCAGCGTCTTGATATAGGGTTTCAACACGCTCAGGGATGCCGCTTAATCCAGCCACATATAAGCGCTCCGATAACAACTTGTTTTGAAAATGGCGCAAACTATAGCGGCGACAGCGATTAAGATAAAAGCGCGGATCGGTAATGGCATGCCACCAAGTACTGGGGTAACTAAACTGGGCTTGCGGGCAAACCTGAGTTAATGCCTTATTCCAAGTGTTTGCAATTGGGTCTAGATCCCAATGGGCCAGTGCGCCCACTAAGCTGTCATCACCAATAAAACCGATTGGCATCTTAATTTTTTGCTGCTTGATCCGATTTACAAATTGGCCCGATAACGCATAAAGACAACCCGCAATGCCGCCCTTAGCAACCATTTCTTGGCGATACAAAGATAACTTGGCACTGGGCACCGCCGAGCACGCATTTAATGTTGGCCGTTGGCTTAGCTGGGCAAGCAAATGAGCAATGGACTCTGGCTCGGCAAGGCAATCGCCATCCAAAAACACATAATATTGTGCGGGCTTGCTATATTGATGCACCGCCCTATTCCACGCATTGGCCTTATCGCCGCGTTCAATTTCAAATACCTTGACCCAAGGCGCGTTAAATTGGCGCGCGAGCGCTGCGGTGTTATCGCTGCATCCATTGGCCACTACTAAGCATTCTACTTGTTCAAAAGAGGTACGTTTAGCCACGACTAGGCTTTGTATATTAGCCGCCACCGAGGCTAAGCAAGCGGTAATATTGTCCGCTTCGTTATAGGCCAGGATCACCACGCTTAGCTGTAGCGGTTTTGGCTCAGTCTCGCAGACCTTGTCCTTTAGCTTGGTCATAGCCGCTCCTTTTAGTTTGAGCCAGCATCGGCATCTATGGCGGGCATCATTTTTTGGTATTTTTGCAATCGCTGTTGCAAGTAATCCGATTGCGTTTGTTTAACCCCTCGCTCTAACACCTCTATGGCTTGCTGTGGCTGCTGGTTGAGCAAATATATACGGCTTAATTGCACGTAACTACGCACCGAGTTGGGCGTCATCACTAGCGCATCGTGGGTGGTTTCAACCGCTTTGCCATATTGCTGAGAAACCTCGTAGATATAACCCTTAGTTAATAATAGCTCGGGATATAGTGCATGCTTGGGCGAGGTGCGTTCAAGGGAGTAATTGACGTTATTGAGTGCCGCTTTTACCAATACTTTTTCATTGCGGTCACTGGTTAAGTAGTGCTGTATTTGCACCAAGGCATGACAGTAATGGTGAATGTGTGAATAGACTTTACTGCCTATGCGGTCAGACCAATATTTAACCTCTGGCACGCGCATGTTATTGCCATCTTTATTGGCTTTAGGGCGGCAATAGCCCGGCAAGGTCATTAGCTCTTCTGGGGTGGCGGAAAAATTACCTATGCCTTTTCCCTGTACTTGAGCCACGTTAAGCCACAACACGCCGAAACAAAGCCAAATCCAATATCCTCTCATTGCATTTCCTCCTGTCGGATCCATGCCTGCAATAAAGCCGCCAGTCCTTGCCAAGGTGGCTGAGTGAGATCACATGGCGCTGCGGGGTAAGGATCTTGACTGCAGCTCAGTTGAATACCTGTGGTTAGCCTAAGTTGTTCTACCTGATAAGCCCCTTGGCGCACGGCTTTTAAACGCGAGCGATTGATCTGACTTAAATAAGATTCCTTGATGGCTAAGGTGCCTTGCTGTGGATCTGGGATATATAACAGCTCGGTAATATTTGGGTAGCGAAATCGATCTTTGGGTAAGCCCGGCATTTCACCTAACCACATGCCACTTTCATAAAACGCCACACTTTGCTCATTAGCTTGCGTCATGGGCGCAATCGCCATGCCACTTGGTATGCTCACCCCAAGCTGCTGCAAAATAGTTGGCGCGATAGATAAACTGCTGGTGGTGTGACTGACCGAGCGCGGCGTTGGATCCCTTGGATCATATAAGATAAACGGAATACGATAACTGGACGGGTACAATAAGTTACCTTGCCCCCATGATTCTTGCTCGAACAGGTCGACACCATGATCGGAAAACACCACCACTAGGGTATTTTCTGCAATGCCTAGCTCCACTAAATGCGCCATAACCTCGCCCACCAAATCATCGAATTGCTTCACGGTTCCATCATACAGCGCATTAATTTGCTCAATATCAAAGCTGCGTTTATCGCGCGCCATGTTTTTCATCACTTCGCGAACCGAGCCAAAACTGCTCATGACATATTTAGATTCACCTTGATAATCGGGGTCGCTGTATTGCTGATAGTAAGGCCAGCGGCTAGCAAAGGGGATATGTGCCCCCGCACTAAACACCGTCATAAAAAACGGCGCTGGTTGAGCCGCCAGCTGATCTAACTCATCTAAAGCCAGCTGATAAATGTGCTGGTCAACCGCACTGCCTGCCACATAAAAGATTTCCGGCAGCCAGCGCCGCCCTAACTCATGATGCCAAAATAAACTTAACAGCAAGCGTATGTTTTTTGGCCCTTGGGCAATCAAGGTGGTTAAATTCCATTGATCTGCAGGCAAAGATTGACGCGCAAAACCAAATTCAAACTTACCCAGATCCGTTGCCGCCCAGTCGCCCACGACCGAAGTAACATAGCCTTGCTGAGCCAAAACTTGTGGTAAAGCCCCCGCCACATCCACCTGCTGTGCGGTAACAAAATTCGTTCTGACTCTATGCTGCCAAGGATAACGCCCCGTCATAATAGAGCTTAAACTCGGTGCGGTGCGCGCTAAAGGAACAAACATCTGCTCGGCTTTTAAGCCTTTACTGGCAAGCGCATCGATATTTGGGCTAATTTGCCCCCTGCGCTGATAACCATAACTGGATAATCTGTCTGCCCTGAGGGTATCTGCGCCCAGCATAATGATATTGGGCAAATCACTTGTTGCGGGCTTAACGGATGTCACTACCTTGCCTTGCAACGGAATGTGTAATAACAACAAAGGCACTAACACAAAACCAAACCAAGGCCATAAGATGCGCCAATTACTGTGAACTCGGGGCACAAACAAGGCGCGCAACAAATGAATAAACACAGGTAACAAAAGTAACGTCAGCAACACACACCAGAGAGCGAGGATCACATCTTTATTTAGCAAGGGGCTAAAATAGCCTAGCCATTTTTGTTGGTAGCTAAAGTTAACCACGATCACCGAAGGGTTAAAAAACAGCTGAGTAACAAACAATAAAAGCAAACAGGCTAAGTTAAAACACACTAAGATAGGCCAACTGACACTGGCTCGAGGGCTCAGCCACCCTAAATGGAGATAGTTTTGGTAACTGAGCGCACTGGCATAAGCCAATACAAACAATGATAACCAGACCGCGAAGCTCAGCTTTAGCAGGGACATCAGCATGTCGCGCCAAAAGGGCAACAACAACTTAAATTCGACGGCCGGGCCAGACATCGAAAAATTCACGTAGGCATAGCTAACATAAAAGAGGGTTAGCCCTAAGGTGATCATACTAATGCGAGTAACCGACATATGCCTCCTTGGCAAAGCAACAACTCAGCTAATAAAAACTGGATTTAACGACGTTCGACTCTTCCTTACTGGGCTGAGAAACCACGCTGGAAGCCTGCTGTTGCACTAAAGCCGAACAGGTGATCACGATACAAAGTAAGTGATAAGGCAAATCAAAGTACGCCATGCCTAAAAATGCACCACCAGAGAGATAAGCAACAAAAGACACCTGTACATGACGTAATAACTGATTGATAGAAGCAAGCTCGCTATCGGGAGGCGCCTTATTGGTTCTTACAATTAAGCGTTGGGCGCTGAGCCAAGTCGTAATCCAAAGAGATAAAAACAAGAATAAAGCAATAAAGCCATGCTCACCCAGCACCTCAAAATAGATACTGTGGGCATCGTGTACCATGGTGGGCTCGGGGGCATAGATATAAAAGGTCTCATCTCGAAAACACTCAAACCCTCCCCCCAAGAAATTTTGCCCTGATAGATTGAAAGCCATTTGCCAAGCGTTGATCCGCCCCATTGCCGACTGATCTTCTTCGAATGTTTCTATAGTATTCATTCGCTCGGTCCACTGACTGGGCGCAAAGTTAAGTAATAACGCGCCAACCAAAATGGACGAAGCCAGCGACAAGATGGGGGTTTTACTGCGTAAACACAGAAAGCTCATCATGATGATGCCGCCCACCAACGCCCCCCTTGAATGAGTACCAACAACAGCAAACAAACAAATTACCGCCATCGCGTTCAGGCCCCACCTTAACCACCATTGCTTGGCATCAATCGCCAAAAAGCGGATCAGCGGCACTATGATTAATATGGCGAGGCCTATCTCATTATTACCAAAGATAAAAGAGTCGGCGGGGCCTTGAACTCGGTAAACACCGCCCGTGGTGATGGTGAAAATGCCCCCTTTGACACCATAAAAACCGATCGACAATACGATGACCCAGACGAGGGCTTTGAGGTCTTTATAACTGGTTAACACATACAAGGTGGCAAAGACGATAACCTGAATTTTAAGAACCTTTTCCAGCTGCATCCAAGCCAACTCAGGATAAAAGGCCGTCATCGTGCTGAGTATCATGCAACAAATGAAAAGAATAAGAATGATGACCTTGCCATCGCCCCAAGGCATGGTGAAGCGCTCTTTGCTAAAAAATAATGCGATCAACAATAAAATCGCGGTGGTTTGAGCAAAGGGCAGCGAATACGCAAAACCATAAACCAAGCGATGCGGGTTCATATAGCTCAGCCATGACCAAACTAAAATAGCCCACATAGGCCGCTTTAAACAAAACGGGATCAGGCCGAGATAAACTAAGGTTAACGCGATATCACGCATAATCCCAAGTGGCTCCCACTTTGCTTTCTACGTATTTGAACTTACCTGATTTCTCCCTTGGGATCTGACTGACAAACTCAATATCGAGCTGAATATCGCCTAAGCGTTGATGAAAATTACGTCGAATAAAGTCGATACTGGCATTGTCGATATCCGACTGCATCACCAACAACAAACGGGTATGAAACTGCGACTCTTGGATGATTTTGAACTCGGCGACATTGGCAAGCTCTCGCAACACATAAATCAGCGACAGGGCATGCATGGTGGTGCCATCGGCTGCCAACACAAAGTCAGTGGTGCGCCCCTCAATACTCTCCAGCAAGGGCAAGTGACGCCCACAAGGGCACAAATCTGTGCCTAAGCAAGCTAAATCCCCGGTGCGATAGCGTACAAAGGGAAATTCCGCCGTGGCTAAATGCGTCACCACCACTTCACCTATTTCGCCCGCAGGCAGTGGGTTACCCAGCTTATCAACTATCTCAACTATGATGTCTTCAGCCGAAATATGCATGCCGCCATGAGGACATTGGTGGGCAATAAAACCGGCATCTCGGCCACCGTAACCATTCGCCACCGGACAATTAAACACCTCAGAAATCAATGCTTTTTGGTTTTCGAACAAACGCTCGGAGGTGACAAAAGCCACCTTAATCCCCAGCGTTGAGAGGTCTATCTGGTGGCGCTTTGCATAACGCGCAATCAAAGCAAGGGAGGAAGGATAACCAAACAACATGGTAGGCGCATAATCGATAATTTCGTTAATATAACCCTTGATATGCTGATCCGACATGGCGAATGCGGGCAACAGGCGTGAGCGAAATACCCGGTCGCGCCATTGTTTAAGGTGATCTTGCGCCCCTAATTCAATCGGCGAGCCCCATACCACTAATTCTTTGTCACCTATATCCACATCCCACCAACGGGTGGCGCGCCATTTAGCGGCGACATCATGGCTTTTGCGCTGCTTACCCACCATAAATTGCAACGGCTGACCGCTGGAGCCACCAGTATTGAAAAGTGTTAAAGGCCCAGCATTATCCGCTTGCAACAGGCTACCGGCTTGGCGGATCTTGGCTTTATCTAATAGAGGTAAGTTGGCGAGTTCGACCACAGACTTAAACTGGCCGGGAACAAAATCGAGCTCTTGGAATAAGGCGCGATAGTAAGGCACATGCTGGGCAATATTAACCATAAACTGATTCAGCTTGGCTAATTGCATAGCTGCCAATTTATCTTGGTTAAACCACTGGCTAGCCTCTAATTCACGACGCAAAGAGACACTTGAATGTCGCTTGATCAGCTCATGTATAGGAAACAGTACTGACGAGACCAATTTGGTGTACATGCCTTACTCCTTAGCCATAAGTTGTTGCGCCTTGAACAGCCTGTTGTCGCGGCTTTTTTCAAGTAAAAAGCCAACTGACCGCTTAGCGCACAACGTCCGTTTTAATGCATATGTCAGCTTCGTTGCGACGCAACATATGCATTAAGCCTACTTAATAAGGATAGACACAATTGCTCAATCTCGGGGCTAAAACTGGGGGGATTTCGTTTTCCTACCGAGCCGCTGAAAATAAAACGCGTCATTTTGTCGTTCACAGGCAAATCGGCAAAAGCAAGCACTTGCGGTAACAATTGCTCTGGCTGGGAAACAAGCTGTTCGTATTGAATCAACTTAACGTCTGGCGCTTGATCGAGTCCTAATTCAAAAAACATCACGTTTCTGACATACCACTGCAACGCCGCCGCATCGATGTCATTAATCTCGGGAGTCACCAACTGCTGCAGCATATCTAACGAAGACTCGGATAAGCCATGACCCCACCATGAATCATCTTGCCCCGATGCTAAACGTTGAATTTGCTTACTTTGGTTGTGAAACGATTTGAGCATGGAATTAACCACGTCACGAAAGTCGCGATAAATCCATAAGGTTTTAGCAGGGGCTAGCTCTTGGGCCAAGCGCGGTAGTAATTCCAGTTCACACAAGGTTTTGAGCACAAAAACGGGAGCCTTACTTTGCTCTCTTAAATGTTTGATCACCCCCAGATCACGCATTTGATAACGCTCAAATGCACGCTCATCACGCTCATGAAACACATCGGTCGCCAGGCTTAAATCTAAGATATCCATCAACATATTGGTGCCTGAACGCTGACATCCCGCCACCAAAAGGGTTCGTTCGGAATCTGTGGCTTTAATATGCTGCACTAAATGTTTCAGCCAATATTGCTGCCCTTGCTGTGCTTTTTCTAATAATCTTTTCATGGCCAACAACCTATTATTTGGTTAACCCTAACTCATCGCCAACGGGCTCGGTTTTATCTAACGCCAGAAAATGACGCCTTAACTGCTCTACCCTTAACTGCCAACTATTGGCTTTCGCATATTGCTGCAAGTTGTCAATCTGCCAATATTGAGCCAAGCCTTGTTTGATCCCTTCTACCAGCAAAGCTTGGTTGCCATAGGGGTAAATCAACCCCAATTGTTGGTTGGCGATAACCTCTCGATTGCCGCCAACATCACTGGCCAACACAGGCACACCGCAGGCCATGGCTTCTAAGATCACATTGGCCCAACCTTCATTGGCGCTGGCCAATACAAACAAATCCGCAGCACTTAAATAGTGGCGCAGCTGCGATTTCGCTTTGGGTCCAACAAACAACACCCGAGAGCCAAGCCCTAACCGCGCAACTTGTTGCTCCAACATCAATTGGTAATCCCCTTCTGCGCTCGCGCCCCCGACAATCACATATTTAACCGAGGCAGGAAGCTGCGTCATGGCCTCAATCACAAGGTGAAATCCCTTGCGTGGAACCAGCCCCGCGACAGTGATTAACACTTGGTCGTCATCCGTCAAGCCCAATGCGGCTCTGGCCTGTTGCTTGTTTTCACGATAGAAAGTGGTGCAGTCAACACCATTGCCAACCACGTCTATTTTTTCTGCCGCAGTGCCTTGGCGTATCGCAAGTTGGCGCAGCGAATCAGACACAGCAAATAAACGGTCTGCTTGGCGCCACGCCCAGCGCTGCCAGCGCGCGGTAAAAAAGCCTTGGCTATGAGGAACTTCGGTACCTCGTAAAGTGATGGTATTGGGCTTAGCAAACCATTTCGATAACATGCCAGCAGCCGCCCCTTCGGGATAACTAAAGTGGCTGTCTATCAAATCCCACTCCAACTCAGGATGACGCTTGAGCCAACGAGATACCGCCAGCGCCATAAACCAAGCATCGAAACAGCGCCCTGTGCCGGGCAAGGAAAAAAAGCGCGGAAAGTACACATGCACCAAGGAGCCATCGGGAGCCGTTTGTACCTCAAAGCTGGCAGGCTGAGGACGATAATGAGGTCGCCATAGTCGAATTAAACCTTGCAGCGGAAACCAAGGCACAGGACTAACCACAAATAACGGAAAATCCGCCGCAACGCGAAACATGCGCTCTTGAATAAATAACCCCGCCGTAGGACGACATTGACTTGGAAACAGCGAGCTAAGTACCAACAAAATCGGCATATTTGCGGCTCGCCGACTATGATGAGCGGGAGTTGCTGGTGCGATGGTTGTGGGCGGTGTAGGCTTAGAAATAGCGTCCACTAACACGCCCCTTGATCAATCGCTTCAGCGCTAGGGGAGCCTTGTTGATACACCTTTTGATAGTTAGCAACACTGACCGCCCAATTGCGTTCATGGCGAACATAATCTAAGCCTTGCTGCCAAATAGCCGGCCATTGTGCTTGCTGGGTTAACACCTTAGCCAAGGTTTGCGCTAAATCGGCAACATTCCCTTGCGCAAATAAAAAGCCGGTTTCACCATCGCGAATCAGCTCCTTATGCCCTCCCACATCAGAGGCCACTACTAACTTACTTTGTGCCATGGCTTCTAACGGCTTCAATGGCGTCACCGTTTCGGTCAAGCGCATACCAATGCGCGGGTAAACTAAGACATCCACCAAGCTATAATATCGCGCCACCTGATCATGACTCACGCGACCAATAAACCGTACTCGGTCGGTTAAGCCAAGACGATCAACCTGCTGTTTTAAATTATCTTCTTGTGGTCCACCACCCACCAGCAGTAAACAAATATTGTCATCGCTTAAACACGGCTCGGTCAGCGCTTCTACCAAGAGGTTTAGGCCTTCATAGCCATAAAACGAGCCCAAAAAGCCCAGCACTTTTTTATCGCTTAAACCAAGCTCTTGGGCGAGCGCCTGATCTGGCTCGGTCAAGGGGGTAAACTTATCTATGTCGACCGCATTGGGGATTAAGGTGATTTTATCGGCGGCGATCCCCCGTTTTTGCATGTCATCTTTGAGACCTTGGCAAATGGTGGTGACGGCATCGGCGCGCTTAAGCACAAAAGTCTCCAGCGCCTTTGTCAATTTATAGCGTAAACCGTGCTCAACAGCGGTGCCATGATCCACCGCGGCATCTTCCCAGAATGCCCTGACTTCATAGACCAAAGGCAGCCCACTTAACCTAGCCTGCCACCAGCCTGCTAAACCATTTAGCGCCGATGAGTGAGCATGAATGACATCGGGTTTCACTTGGCGCACGGCGCGGCTTAATGCCCATTTTAGGGTGATTAAAGTCGTGATTTGCTCAAGGACGGGGAGCTTCATAAGCCAAGCAAGATAGGGGCTGCGCATAAACACGAAACCATGGCTTAACTCTTGCCAATCCAGCCTTGGCCCTTGTTTAGCCGAGGTTAAATGATAAGTTTTCCAGCCACGGGCGCGCTGCTGTTTTAATATCGCCAAGGTACGAAAACTATAACCACTGTGCAGGGGCACCGAATGATCTAAAACGTGTAAGATTTTCATACGCTCTCCTGCTATGCCAATGCCGATGCGACAGCCGAGTCTGACTGGGTTACGCTGGCAGCTTGTTGCTTGGCTAAGAAGGCCTCAAACATCAATAACGCCCACAAGGCAGCGCTGTGATCGCGCAGGCCACTGCTGTGCTGCTCAAGTAGTTGCTTGATATAATCGAGATTAAATAGCTGGCTTTGGGCAATACAACCCGATGATAAGGCGTGATGTAATTTGTCTTTCAAGGGCCCGCGAAACCATCGGCATAGGGGCACGGCAAATCCCATTTTACGGCGATACAACACATCTTGGGGCAAATGAGGCTCTAAGGCTTGCTTTAAAATAGCCTTACTGACCCCTTTAGCGAGTTTAGTCGCCGCGGGCAGTTTAGCACTCCATTCCACCAGCTCATGATCTAAGATAGGCACCCTAACCTCTAAGGCATGAGCCATGCTAACGCGGTCAACCTTAGTGAGAATATCCCCCGGCAGATACGTTTTTAAATCTAGGTACTGCACCAAGGACAAGCTATCTGCACCATCAAAATTGGCGTAATGCTCATTAAACACACTGATGCTGCGATAATCCCCTAGCTGCGCCTTTAACTGTTCGCTAAATAACTCGCTTTTTTGCGCTTCGCTGAAGATCGAAAAATTATGGAAATAGCCTTCAACCGTGTCTCTGGCGATGGCTTGAAAGGTGGTTTTGGCGCGCAGAAATTTGGGCGCCCAATCGGCCTTAGGGTAGGCCTTAGCCAACAATGAAAAAACCGGCTTGCGAGCGACTTCAGGAACCAGGCGGCGAATACGCTCCTCACGCAGATGCCATTGATAGCGTCGGTAACCAGCAAATAATTCATCGCCACCATCACCCGACAACGCCACCGTTACTTGCTGTTTGGCTAATTCACAAACGCGATAGGTCGGCATGGCCGAGCTATCGGCAAAGGGCTCATCGTAAAAATAGGCCAGCTTGTCGATCAGGGCAAAATCATCACTGGCCACGGTCGCTACGCGATGGTTAGTTTGATAGCGCTTAGCGACCATCTCAGCGAATTCCGTCTCGTTGAAATCCGCCACATCAAAGCCAATCGCGCAGGTATTGACGGGCTCAGATTGCAATTGCGCCATCATGGCCACCACAGCGCTGGAATCAACGCCGCCGGATAAAAAGGCGCCCAAGGGCACCTCGGCCTCAAGGTGAATATCTACCGCATCACGTAACCGCTGTGCTAATTGCTGTGCCAAAGGCTGCGCCAATGGCTCGGCTGGCTCACTTGACTCCGGTGCCGACGCAGCGGATGGCGCAAATGACACATCCCAATAACACTCACTATTTGGCAGGCTTGTCGTGCCTTGGTTTAGGGTTAAGGTGTGGCCCGGACGCAGCTTATAGACTTGATCAAAGATGGTTTTAGGCTCTGGAATATAACCCAATGAAAAGTAATCTGAAATGGCTTGAGGATTGAGTTCATTAGGTAACTGAGGATGCACTTGCAGCGCTTTTAGTTCACTGCCAAATAGCAACTCGCCATGAGGCAGCATGGCATAATATAGCGGCTTGATACCAAGGCGATCTCGGGCTAAAAACACTTGCTGCTGCGCTTGATCCCAAATGGCAAAGGCAAACATACCTCGCAACCGATTAACCACTTTTGGCCCCCAAGCCAGCCAGCCTTGTAGGATCACTTCGGTATCACAGGTGGTATTAAAATGGTGGCCTAATTCAATCAGCTCTTGTCTTAATAATTGGTGGTTATAAATTTCGCCATTAAATACGATACAAGCACGTTGATCTTCACTCAGCATTGGTTGTTGGCCACTGGCGACATCTATGATGGATAAACGGCGATGCCCTAAGCCAACCCCCGCACCAAGATAAACACCGCCTTCGTCGGGCCCACGATGAAATAGCGCCTGATTCATATCCCGAATGAGCTGCGCATTAACCTCTTCATTTTGAGCTAACACTATCCCTGCAATTCCACACATAAAGCCTCCAGAATCAAGCTATGTTATCCCTTAGTGACTTGGCGCCTTGGCAAGATTGATGAGTTACAATCAGATCGCCATTTCTCTATAAGCCTAGGGCTTGTTTTGCATTTATGCTGAATTTTTAATCTTTTACTTTAGGCAGCTTAATGATGACGCTTGGTTGATTTTGCCAGCTCGGTTAAGTTGTCATCGGGCAAACGCTTAGCATGATGATGTTGCGCCAATAAATCGCGATAAAAGCGGCTGTATTTAGCTACCATCACAGGCAAAGAAAACTCAGCAACAGCGCGCTCACGCGCCGCCTTAGCATGTTTAGCTAACATGGCGGGTCGTAAAATATAAGCCAGCATGGCGCGCTCGAGTTCAGCGCAATTTTGCGACTCGACTAAGGTGCCGGTTTCGCCATTTACCACCAGTTCGCCATTGCCCCCCACATCGGTGGCGATCACCGCCTTGCCCGCAGCCATGGCCTCTAATATGGTGTTACAAATACCTTCGGCTAACGATGGCAATACAAATAAATCCATGTATTGCAGCCATTTATTGATGTCTTGTTGTTGTCCCATAAAGAACACAAACTGCTCAAGGTGATGCTCAGCCACAAAGTGTTTTAAACTTGCTTCACATTCACCCGAGCCAATGATCAATAAACGTACTTTTTTGCCGTCTCCTGCGGGGTTATCCAATAACGAAGCAAAGGCTTGGAGTAACATCAGCTGATTCTTAACCAGCGCCAATCGCCCCACGGTGCCAATCACGAAGCAATCTTTATCTACCTTCTCTGGGGGTAACAGGTTGGGCTTGGCCATAGGCAAAAATGCATCAATATCAACCCCATTACAGATATGAGTGACCTTAGATCGCGGAATTTTGACTCGTTCAACAAGGTACTGATAAGTGTGTTTCGACAGGGCAATATAAGCATCCACCCAATGAGAATAGAACCATCGAATCAACCGATACTTCAGCCGCCCCGTAAGATCGGCCACATCCCAACCATGTTCGCCATGGCACGACAAAGGCCGAGTAGCAAGCCACGCAGGGAGCTGATATTCGAGCGCAGCCAAGTTTCGACTATGCACTATGTCTGGACGTAAGCGCTTAACCAACTTATAAAAATGATAGTAACAACCCCAATCAAAACCCGGTTTTTTGTGCAAATCAATGATCTCAACGGGCACTTTTATCCGTTCAATAAAATCATCATGATCGGTTAAACAGACAATCACATGGCGCACCGCATTGGTTGGCATCTGATTAATGATATTGACCAATCCATTCTCTAGGCCGCCCGCGTAGAAACGATAAACAACGTGCATGATTAATGGCCTTACGTCTTCATTGCATTCCATTATCTGCCTCCTTGGCTAACGTGACAGGCTCGGCAAACCACTGTTGTAGCGATGCCATATGGCTATTAAGAAAGGCATCGACCAACTGCCGATCGCCTTGACTAGGCACCATGATGGCAAATACCTGCCCACGGCTTGGTTCAAAGGGGGCATTCCACCACTGCAAAAGCTTAGTACTGATACCACCTAACGAATCATATTCACCTATCTGATACCAATAATAGACACTGATCTGCTCGCCTTGATCATTGCGCAACTTGACTAAGTTACTGGTCAATTCGCGGTTATTGAATTGCCCTGTGTAGCGATGGTGGCTTACAGCACGCCAACGACTGGGATCGTATAAACGATTGAGCACACTCACTAATTCTTTGCCTTGGTGCTCTTGGAAATAGTAAGCGCTATAAACAGTGACCACTTGCCCCGCTTGACGATATTGCGCTTGCCAGTAATGATCGGCATTAACAAAACGCGGCTGCCAGAACAGAAAATCAACCACCTTGTCACCTTGCTCTGGCCCCTGCCAGTCTGAACTCGCTACCGGCAAGGGTTTAGCCAACAAAGGCTCGACAACCCGCTGGCTGTGCCCACTTAAGGCAGCGGCGAACGCTAAACTACAAACGACTAATAGCAACCCAGCCCCACTGGTTAAATGACCGTAAAATTGAGCTGATTGCGTCTTGTATACCCTACCTGCAGGCTCAACTTGCTCGGTTTTAGCCGGCTCAGCAAACCACCAGCCGACAAAGAACAAGACGCCTATCACCAACGAGAAAAACACCCAGCCATAAATTAAGTGGTCGACATCACCTGCGATCCCTTGGTCTATAAAGTGATAAATCATAATGATTGACCACGCCCTAAGGCCATTGGCCACTATCGGCAGCACGATAGAGAAAGAGATAAAAAGCAATCGCTTGCTGTAGCTCTGAAAATGTAAATAGGCAAACAAACAACCTAAACTTAAAGCGGCCAACAAATAGCGAATACCACTACAAGTCCAAGCCACCTCAAAGCGCGCATCTGGGATATAAAGAAACATGCCTTCTTGGTAAACCGGCACACCACTGATGCGCAATAACCACACCGCCATTTCAGCGGTAATATGTTGTAAAGAAGGAATGAGAAATTCACCAAACGGCAACGCGAATAAGCTGTACAGCAAAGGAAATAAAATCACCCGACATTTGGCTGAGCCCCACAGCAACCAGACAAAGTTAGGCAGCATTGCCAGCACCGCCAATTGCTCTATCACTTGAATGCCCAAACGCTGACCAAACAACCAAGCCAGCATTAACCCAAGATGCAACCAAACCGGCCACCAAGAAAACGCCATCGGTGTTGCCGCTAAGGCCACTCGGCGCTGCCAAATCAAATACAAGCTAATGGGGATAATGAAGAAGCAATGGGCAAAGGTTTCTATGTTGTACCAAATCTTGACCATTGCCAGCCAAGTAGAAGCAAAGCTATACAGCCAAAGTAAAATCAAACAACCAAGGCCAACCCAAGGTAGTCTTGCCACGTTTGCTATCGGCTGTTGCAGCTGAATAAGAGGTCGAGAGATGGCCATCATGGATTAACCCTTGGCCTGACCAATTAAATGCTCAAGCCGGTTAAAACTACTTTGCCAACTAAAATGCTGCTGCACCCAGTGTCGCGCTAGCGATTCAACCGCCTTATTGCCTGTGTTATCACCATTTAGCTGCTCAACCTGATTAAGCGCCGCAACACAGTGGCGGGCAAAATCTTGCTTGGTGTCTGCCACTCGCGAGCCAGACGCATTACCTATGCCAACAAAGGCATGGCGACTTCCCACCACCACCTTGTTCATCGCCAATGCTTCTAGCACCTTGTTTTGGATCCCCCGGCTAATACGCAGCGGCGCAACCGCCAAATAAGCATGTTTTAAATAAGGTCGCACATCAGCAACGCGCCCCGTGACCACGATCCCCCGCTGGCTTGCGAGTTTTTTAACTGCTTTAGTTGGGTTTGAACCCACTATGTAGAAAGTCGCTTTTGGCTTTTGCGCAATAACACGAGGCCATACCTGTTGTGCGAACCAAGTAACGCCCTCGACGTTAGCCCAATAATCCATCGCACCGGTAAACACCAGCGCTTGCTCACCTTCGGCATAAGGAGAGGCGTCAGTTACGCTGCTGGGATCAAAATAATCGAGATCGACCCCATTTTGCACCCAGTTGATATTTTCAATTGTTTGAGTTGTTTGCTTCACACCTTGGCGTTGCTGAAAATCATCAGCCTCACTTTGTGAAACAAATAAGCTGAGGTTAAATGTGCTAGCCACATGGCTTTCATATTGCGCTAATGTGTTGTATTCACGTCGATAAAGCCAAGCCATCAAGCCTTTCTTTTTATCGGCATATTGCTGCCATTTATCTGAGTCTATATCAACAAAGTCCATCACCCGAAACTGTTCACCTTGAGTAACAAACTGAGCCATCACCGACGAAAAGGCCAACACCTTAATATCAGGATGCTCGCGCATGATGGCTTCAACCCAAGTTTGCATCTGCTTGCTTTGATAATAGGCCAAACTCAACGGCCGCTGATCCAATAAACCGCGCAAACTGGTCATCTTATGCCACAGCGGATGTCTCGCCACCAAATGGCAGCCCGCTAATTGCGGCTGCAACACGGCTTGGTATTGCCAATCATCGGGATCATCAATAAAGGCTCCCAGATAAACCTCATATCTTTGTTTTAAATACTGTAACCAATGATAGGAGCGAATTTTATCCCCCTTATTGGGGGGGTAAGGGATCCGATGGCAGAGGTAGAGAATCTTTTCCATTAGCCCAAGTCCTTTGCTAGCACAGGCCCTAACGCCCTGCTAATTGGTAGAGGTAATTTTTTCCACGCTTTAATAAACAACTGATATTTTGGATTATTTGGACTAATGTTGGGCAATTCTTGGCCTTTCACCAAATAGCTTTCATAAAACAACGGCTGCGCCGCCATGCCCCAGTGCTTTTTATAAGCGTGGGCACCACTGCCTAACTTGCTACGGCCAAAATCAAATTTCACCATGCCTTGTTGCGCACCGTGGCACATCAGTTGGTAGTACATGTAATCATTGCTTTTCAGATCTCGCGCCAAGGGAGTGCCGCCGCCATAAAACGGCATCACTTGATGTTTAAAATAAAAACTCATCACACTCGATACGGGCTTGCCTTGTGAGCTGACCGTTAAAATATCAATGTACTCAGGAAAGGTTTGTAGCAAGGCCTCAAAGTATGCCTTGGCAAATACTGGGGTGCCTAGATTGCGTACACTCTCGGAATAAATGGAATAAAAAGGCTCAATATTTGTTTCTATTTGATAATTCAGTCCATTTGCCAAGGATTGACGAACCACCGCTCGTTGCTTTTTCTTAATGCCTGCTAATATTTGCTCCGGCGAGGCAGCGAGCTCACAGGCAAAATTTTCATGGCTGGGCTTAGTTAACCAATCTGGTAAGGTTTCACGTCGATGGCGTAATTCAATGCAATCGACGTTGAGGCTTTCACCTAAACTCTTGGCTTGCCAAAGCAACAATTGTGTTGCGTCGGGATCAATCGACAAAACCCCAGCGCAGACTGAAAATGGCAAAGAGATAAGTTTGTTGCCAAACAACCAACTTTTAATCTGAGTTAAAGGCAAAATACCCAAGATACGCCCTTGTTCTTCAACATAATAAAACCAACAAGGATGATGATAGACCTGCTCAAAAATTTGCTGCCATCCTGACAGGTGGAAAAACTCGCCTTCGGGGTGAGATAAAACAAATTCATCCCACTGCTTTCTCATATCGGGTGTTAATAGCTTTAGTTGCACAGCCTATTCCCTCGCCATTGCGGCCATCTTGGCCTTTAACTTTAGGCTACTGCTTTACCTTTGCCACTTGAAACTGCTGCGGTATTAGCTAGGTCAAGTCCCAATTACATAGTTTAACTATGTTCTTAATGCCTTGACGCCCCTCGCTCACCGCCTACCTGCAACTCCAACTAGTTTGGGTGTAATTATACGCCTGCTGGGTTTGTTCTGAGGTTTGCTCACTCTTGTTTAAGAATAGCTCATCCATTCGCCGCCATGGATATTTGCTTAATAAATGAGCAATGCGTTGTTCTGTCTTATGCAAATTTAAATAATGTCTAAATTGGGTTTTACGACTCAGTTGAAATGGCCGCGGCTGATCAGGATCGAGCTCCCAAGGATGGATGTAGAAAATATAGGGCTGTTGTGCCTGACGATGAAAACGGCGCAAGGCCCATTGCATTACCGACTCTGGGTATAAACGAAAATAGCCCCCCCCACCAATGGGGAAGTTTTTCCCCATCAACTGTAGGGTTGAAATGGGTACTTCCAAAATATCGGGATGGGCTAAAAAAGCGAATCGAGGCAATAAGGGCGAGCCATAATGATCATGCTTTACGGGATAAACACTCGAGCTGTAACGGTAACCAGCAAGGGCTAATTCATCATAAGCCCAAGGCGTACGTTCACTGATTGAAAAGCTGGGGGCGCGATAGCCTAAAACGGGCATCCCGCTAATCTCTTCTAGCAGGGCTTTACTGCGCCGAATATCACTGCCAAAAGCCTTACGAGATAGATTATGAACCCGCTGGTGATCATAACCATGGCTGGCAATTTCATGCCCCGCTTGCGCTATGGTTCGGATCAGCTTGGGGTAACGCTCAGCAATCCACCCCAGAACAAAAAAGGTAGCGCGAATTCCGTGCTGGGAAAAAAGCGTTAATAACTTTTCGGTATTAGCCTCAACCCGACACTCAAACTGTTGCCATTGTTCACGTTGGCTAAACGACTCAAACGCAGAGACCTGAAAGTAGTCTTCTAAGTCGACCGTCATGGCACTCATATTAGCCTGAGGCGGCAATCGCTCACTTTTTTTGTGTAACAGCGAATCGCCATTTTTTTGCTCTTTAGATAGCTCTGCAAGATTGATCATAATGGCTCCTAACGTGAGCCTTGAGCAAAGCAGACAACCTCAATGGTTTGCACGAAAATAGCTAAGTCAAACCAAATGTTACGATGCTTAACATAATACAAATCGTATTTAAGCTTTTCTAATGCGTCTTTATCGCTCGCGCCATAGGGGTATTTTAATTGCGCCCAACCTGCTAAACCCGGTTTTACATTATGACGCTCAGCATAATAAGGTAACTGGCTACATAGACGCTCTACAAATTCGGGTTGCTCAGGGCGTGGACCAATAAACGACATTTCACCTTTGAGGATATTGAATATTTGCGGTAATTCGTCGATGTGATACTTACGCATAAACTGGCCAATACGCGTTGCTCGGCAGTCATTCTTTGCCGCCCATTGTGCACCATTGGCTTGAGCATCCACCCGCATACTACGGAACTTGAGAATTTGGAAAGGTTTACCGCCATAACCAACTCGAGTTTGACGATAAAAAATCGGCCCTTTATCTTCCATATAAATCGCCACCATCACAAACAGCAACAGCGGCCATAAAAACGCAAGAATAATAATGGCTAGAGACAGATTGAGTAGATTTGAAGCTATATTTCGAATGCTGTCGGCACGAACAAAACCATTTGAATAGACCAGCCAGCTTGGATAAAGCTGATTTACCGCGATTTGGCCCGTTTCCCGCTCAATAAAACTTAGCACGTCCATCACTTCAACACCGTACAGCTTGCAAGCAAACAAAGCTTGTAGCGGCAAATGGCCACGGCGCTCATCGCAGGCAACCACGATTTCATCTATGTGCTGATTTTTAACTAGCTCAATTAACGAACTCGGTTGCTCTAGGTCGACGGTTTGCAGTTTTAGCGAGCCCATCTCCACTTCAGCATCACCAGGCATTGGAATAAAGCCAATCAGATTAAAGCCTTTTTTGTCTGATTCTCGGCGCATCCGCTGTAAGATGATTTCGGCGCGTTTCCCTGCCCCCATGACTAACACCTTACGGCGAAATAATGCATCAAATCGACGCGATACAAAGTATCTAAAGCTCATCAACATAACTAAAGATAACAGTACCGAGCTGGCTGCCATCGTAAAAGATAAACTGATGGCATTAATCGTCGACAAAGAAAGGGCAAACACCAACACCAGACTACAAATGATGATCAAGCGTCGCCCAACACCATCACCGCCGCATCTTAGGCGGGGGTTGTACAAGCCTAAGCTGAGCATCAACAGCACTATCATTAATGGTAAGAAAATAATCTCTAGCAGTAACTGTGGCTGACTGAATAGTTGTTCATATTGGTTGGCGTAAAAGAATAAACATACGACGAGGAAGCCTAAGTAAACTATGGTCAATTCAGATAGCACTAATAGCTTGCTGGCTTTACCCGTACTTGCAAATGCGAAATGACTCATAAGGCGTTGTCCCTTTGCCTACATACCGACTCATTTAAAGATAGTTGATCCCTGTCACACTAAGTTGTAAACAATTCATCAAATTAACATAATTCTAACATTTGATATCTTTATTCCATCACTTTCCGCCACTAACTAAATGATTCTTTTATTATCTGTGCAAATTTTGCGCGAACACAATTTCATGAACTATGCTGATAAAAGTTGAGGTATTTACCTCTTACTTATTCACCACAGAGAGAGAAAAGCAATGGAAAGCATGTTCAAGCAATACTCATTGTTCATTTTGTTTGTGTGTTTTGGTTTGAGTGGTTGTAGTAGCCAAAATTCGGCACCGCTAGCAAGTTCAGCAACCTTAACCCCCTCATTAACAACTCAAGCCGACCAATATCAATACTTAATTGGACCGGGCGACAATCTCAATATTTTTGTCTGGCGTAACCCAGAAATCTCCGGCTCCTTTGTGGTCAGACCGGACGGTATGATAACGACTTCATTAGTCGAAGATATTCCGGTAAGTGGTAAAACCCCTACCCAGCTAGCAAGAGAAATTGAGGATGTGCTTGCCACCTATTTGCGCGAACCCATTGTCACCGTGACGGTCGCCGGATTTAACGGCCCATACAGTGAACAGGTACGAATTGTTGGTGAGGCAACCGAGCCCAAAGCATTAAATTACAGTCAATACATGACAGTACTTGATGTAATGATTGCGGTGGGTGGATTAACCGAATTTGCCGATGGCAATAATACCGCCCTCGTTCGCATCGAAAACGGTCAACAAAAGCAATATCGCGTTCGCCTTGATGATTTAATTCGTAAAGGAGATGTCAGCGCCAACACCAATATGCTTCCTGGCGACATATTGATTATTCCTGAAGCTTGGTTTTAACCCTACTCGGATCGATTACAACCAGCAAGGAGGCCGCTGATGAAGGAGTTAATTGATAAAGCTCTCTTCTATATCAAGGGAGTTTGGATGAAGCGTCGCTTCATCATCATTATTGCTTGGCTACTTTGCCCTGTTGGTTGGTTTTATGTCATGCAGATGCCAGATCAATATCAGGCATCTGCTCGGGTGTACGTTGACACCGACTCATTACTCAAGCCCTTGTTGCGCGGGTTGACCGTTGATACCTTTAAAGATCAGCAGCTCAACCTGATGGTGAAGACCTTATTAAGTCGACCCAACGTCGAAAAAATTGCGCGCATGTCTGATCTCGACATCCTCACCAACAACAGCGACGAATTTGATGCCTTGGTGGATAATCTCAGCAAAGAGATCAAAATTGGTCGCACCAAGCGCGAGAAGATTTTTACCATTAGTTATACCCACCCCAACCCAGATTCAGCCAAATCTGTGGTGCAATCTGTGTTGACCATTTTTGTTGAGGATACCTTAGGTGAGACGCGTACCGACACCGACAATGCGCAGCGCTTCCTAAATCAACAAATTAGCGATTTTGAAAAACGCATGGCCGCCGATGATGCAGCATTAACCGAGTTTAAACGCCAATATGCAGATCTATTACCAGGCCAAGGTAGTTCCTATTACGATCTACTCAGCACCGAACAGGAACAACTCGAGAATACTGAGCTCGCATTAAAAGAGGCGCAAACCCGTTTATTCTCCGCGCGTATCCAGTTAGAAGATGAAGAGGCGCTACCAAGAGCCCCAACCCCGCGCCAAGCGGTATTAAGCAGTAACATCATTACTCAGTATGACAGCCGCCTAGTTCAGCTTAATCAAATGCTAGATGAAATGAATTTACGTTACACCAGTAAACATCCCGACATCATAGAACTAAAAAGACAAATTGCCGATTTAGTAGTAAAACAACGCCAAGAGCGCGCCGAATTAGCGTCTATCCAATATCAGCAAAATCGACCAGCTGAAGCACTTGAATCACCTTTTGTACAATCTTTAAGACTCAACGTGAGTCAACTTGAAAATGAAGTCGCATCACTTAAAGTGCGCGTGGAAAATTACCGTGAAAAAGTAGCCAAACTACAGGAAAAGGTGCACCTAGTGCCTAAGGTTGAAGCAGATTTAGCGGCCTTGACCCGAGGCTATGACATAACCAAAAGCCAGTACAACCAACTATTGGAGCGTCGTGAGTCCGCCATTATGTCGCAAAAGGCCGATCAATCTACCGAAGGTGTCGAGTTTAAGGTTATCGAGCCACCCCGTGTACCCAGCGATCCTGTCGGCCCGAATCGAGTCATATTCCTCAGTGTCGTGACCTTACTTGGGCTTGGTCTTGGTATATTTGTCGCCTTTGCCATTAGCCAGATTAAACCTATCATTACCGGTCCGAAGGAGCTTGCAACGCTCACCAAGGTACCTGTATTAGGCGCTATTTCTCACACCAATATTGACAAGATGTTGCAAGTCAGACGACGCCATAATTTTGCTTTCGCCTTGGTGATTGCAACCTTGTTACTCGTCTATGCCGGACTGTTATTTAGCCAAACCAGTAATAGCCCCTATGTCGAGCAATTTAAATCGCTAGTGGCCATGAATAGGTAGGGATACAGATGAGCATTATTGAAAAAGCGCTAGCCAAAAAGCAGCAACATGCAGATGAATTAGCAAAGCAACAAGCTCAAGATCAAGCGGATGCATCGCCTTCAGAAGTGACGCAAACTGTTACCAACAGCGAGCAAACATCCGACTCGCAAAATAAGGTTGCCAACCCAGCCACACTCAACACTGCCCCCCCCAGCAATCCGGTTAGCTCTTCGTCACCGGCATCAACCGCTCAGCCTCAGCAGACGAACAAAGATGCGCCACCAACACCATATCAACCATCCCCGCGACCTGCGCATCAAGCATCCGAATTACAAAGCTTGAACCTCAACCTTAATCACTTAAAACAACAAGGTTTTTTAGTCGACAGCAATGAGCGCAGCCAAACTCACGAGGAGTTTCGCTTTGTTAAACGCCGGGTTCTGAAAACGGCCTTTGGCCCCCTCAAAGACACCTTGCCTAATGCCAACTTGGTATTACTGACCAGTGCTTTAAGCAATGAAGGCAAAACCCATACGGCCATCAATTTGGCCTTAAGTATCGCCATGGAGCCGGAGAAAACCGTCCTCTTGGTAGATGCAGATGTACTGAGTCCATCCATTTGCCACACCTTAGGCGTGCGCGCAGGTGTGGGTCTGATCGACTATTTGCTAGGAAAAACATCGACATTACAAGAAATTATCTATAATACCAATATACCTAATTTGCGCATTATGCCGGCGGGTGGAAAGCACCACCTGACCAGTGAGCTGTTAGCCAGTGAGCGCATGGCCAGTTTAGCGAGTGAGCTTGCCGAGCGTTATGCCGATAGGGTAATTATCTTTGATGCCCCACCATTACTGGGTATTAATGAAACACAAGCGCTAACCAGTTTTGTTGGGCAGCAGTTGATCGTAGTAGAAGAAAATAAAACGCCTTTACATAGCTTGGAAACTGCCATTAGTCTTTTAAACGCAGATCGGGCAATAGGCTTAGTGCTGAATAAATCAGTACAAACTAAAAACCTTTATGCTGGGTATGGATACCAATATGCCGAAAACCAATAGTTGTTTTGTCATCATCATTACCACTTTATTGTCACCCTATGCACTTGCTGCTGACTGGCAACGTAGTGCTTCTATTGAAACCAGTATCGAATATTCAGACAGCGTGACCGTTGGCGCAATCAAGGCCAGCGACGATGTTATTTTGGCAATTCGACCCGGTTTTGGTATTACGGGTAACGGCAACAATGCCTCACTAAGGGCAAGATACGACTTTCAAGGTCAGTATTATACCAATGCGGGTGAAACGGAAAATTTCCACGATCTCTCACTGCAAGCAGATGTTAAAGCGTGGCAAGACCGCATTCGCTTATTCAGCAACGTTAGCGCTAACCAACAAATCAGCAATATCAATAATGGGCTAATACCCGATTATGGCAACAATCCTGATAACCTTGAAACCGTTGGCAACTACCAAGTGGGGATTGAATGGTTGCAGCCTATCGCCAATATCGCTGACCTCAGTTTAACCAGTGATATTTATTATGTTGATGAAAAATCGAGTAATGACACCTTAGGTTACAACCTCAGTTTTAATGGCCTAAGTGGTAGCGATTTTCGCCGCAGCTTTTGGCAAATAGGGTATGATTTGAGCCACCAAAAGGCACACCAAGAAAAACGCAGTCTCAGTCAATCGGCAGAGGCCACATTTGGTTATGGTTTGATTGAACATTGGGCGCTATTTATCAATGGCTATTGGGAAGAAAATGATGTAGCCGATAGCAATGATCTGGATACCGCAGCTTGGGGGCCGGGTATTCGTTTTAGCCCTAGCGAGAGAAGCTATATTGATGTGAGCTATAACTTTAGCTTAAAAAAATCCAATGACGATTATTGGGCTGCGCGCGTTAATTGGGTGCCAAGCTTGCGTACCGGCTTCAATGCTTCTTACAGCAAACGTTTTTATGGTGATGCTTATGATGTCAGCTTGTATCACAATGTTCGTAAGATCCGCAGCCAAGCTACCTACAAAGAATCTATCGAGTCGTTTGCTAGCCAACTCAATAACCAGTTTAATAATGCTGGCTCGTTAATCTGTCCAGCAGGACCCATTAACGATTTAAGCAAATGTGAATTTTCTAGCCTCACTAATCCTCAGGTCGGGCCAGATCAGCAAGTAGTGAATATTTATAGCGCACTGCCTTCCATCGACAACGAACTATTTTTAAGCCGCGATGGCAAGTTAAGTAGCGTGTTTAAAGCCCGTAAGCACACCTTTAGCGTGAGCTTGTTTTATATTCAAAGGGATTACTTCAGCGACACAGCGGACACCGATGACTACGGCGGCCAACTTGCATGGGCTTGGCGCGTCGGTCAAAAAACCAGTATTCAATTAAGCTCTGAGTTAAGGTTTCTTGATCAAGATGATGTGTCATACACAGATCAAGAGCAAAATCATGGTATTAGTTTAAGTCACACGCTTGGACGTCGATCGCTTATCGTGTTGGGTTATACCTATACTCATCGTAAAAGCGAAGCGCGAAACACAGATGAGAATAGCCTCAAGCTAAGCTATCAAATCGTATTCTAGGAGGCGTTATGTACGAAGCGTTTTTTTCTCTTAACGCCAAGCCTTTTCAGCTCACGCCCGATCCTGAATTTTTCTTTGCCAGTAAAGAACACAAGCGAGCCATGTCATATCTACAATATGGCCTTGACCAAGGTGAAGGCTTTATTGTCATCTCTGGCTCTATTGGCACAGGTAAATCGACCCTAGCTAAACACTTGGTTTCAAATTTAAACGCACAGCAAGTTGAAGCTGTTCAATTAGTGACCACCAGTCTAGCGCCAATGGATCTGCTCAAATTGATTGCCAGTGGATTTAATCTTCAATTGCCCGCTGATATCGACAAAGCCGGTTTATTGCAACACATAGAGCACTACCTCAACCACAATTTCAGCCAAGGCAAACGCACCTTATTACTCGTGGATGAGGCTCAAAACTTACCGGCGGAGTCAATTGAAGAGCTGCGTATGCTGTCTAATATTCAGCATGACAACCGTCCCTTACTCCAGAGCTTTTTACTGGGGCAAGAAGAACTAAGAGACACCCTAAAGGGGGCCAATATGGAGCAATTTCGCCAGAGAATTATCGCTTCCTGCCACCTTCCCCCGTTAACCAGTGAAGAATGTCGCCATTACATAGAACACCGGCTTAAACACGTTGGTTGGCAAAACAATCCCGCATTTGCACCGGGTTGCTTTCCCTTGATCCACCGTTATACCCGTGGAATACCACGGATCATCAATCTTTTTTGTGATCGGCTTATGCTGTTTACCTTTCTTGAAGAAGCAAACTTTATCAATGAAGAGGCCATCGAAACCGTTAATGCCGAATTTATCCAAGAGCAAGAGTATGCCACCTTGCCTCCTAGCTCTGTGGGCGCGCAGGTGGGGCCAGCTAATGCCAACAGCCCAGGGGGCAACCCAGATGCCAATAGCCAAGTAAAGTTGCTCTACGACCATTTAGAAGAAGTTTTTCAATACCTAGATAAAACCATGATGGATAAGCTTAAACTGCTGCGCTATCTGGATAAGATAATCAAAGAAAAAAACATTCAGAATAAGGTGAATCACTAATTCTCCCTCACAAACAAAGCCCCATTGGGCGGTGTGGGTGTAACTGTGCAGCGATGCACAGATGTACAAGCTCGTCGTTGGTGGCGCTCACGTTTCGCAGCACTTGGTGTTGCTTTTATCAATACTCGCCTTAGACTGAAAAGTTGATTAAGTTGTAGAGTTTGGCAGTGAATTGCAGCACACGAAGGTGTGCTAACAAGCTCAGTATCCATCCTTCAAAATAGCAATGGAACCAATGGCCTCAATATCTGACGTAGCGAAAAAAGCAGGTGTTTCCAAATCAACCGTTTCACGCGTACTTAACCCGGGTGGCAGTGTTTCCTCAAAAACCCGAAGCATAGTCGAACAGGCTATCATGGAGCTTAACTTTCACCCAAATGGCTTTGCTCAAGGATTAAAAAGCAACCGCTCAGGCATGATAGGCGTGGTTATGGTTGATATATCCAGCCCTTACTATGCCATGCTGTTGGGGGGTATCCAAAGCCGCCTCAATCATGATCAACATAGTATCCTGACAACCAGTAGCTTTGGAAAACCAGAAAAAGAGGCGAATGCGATCCAGACATTTAAGTCACGACAATGTGATGGCCTCATCGTATATCTTGAGAACCAGCCAGATCCTGCCACCATAAAGCGACTCAATTTCAGTCAAACACCTGTTGTCACCTTAGGACTCTCTGCTCCTACTTTGTCCCCTAACTCGGTACTGGTAGACAATGAGTATGGCGGCTATCTCGCTGCACAGCACTTAATTCAGCATGGTCATCGAAAAATACTTATGCTGGCGGGATTAACACGCTACCCCGACGCCATCAAACGGAAAGCTGGATTTATCAAAGCGATGCAAGATGCAGGTATTGAAGAGTCTAGTTATCAAATTATACATGGCGAATTTAGTGAAGAGTTTGGCTACCAAGAGACCCAAAAGCTGCTACGATTTAATTGTAACTATACCGCTATTTGTGCTGGCGACGACGATATCGCCGCCGGAGTGTTATTGGCATTAAGGCAAGCCAGAGTTAAAGTACCACAAGACATCTCAGTGATCGGGTATGATGATAACTTTCATGCTAAGCATACTTATCCAGCCCTCACCACTGTGCGCCAACCTATTGAGATGCTTGGCGCGACGGCAACCGATTTGTTGCTTGATATTATGGCTAACCCAAGCCACGTAGGCAAAGATATTATCTTAAAGCCAGAGTTAGTGGAGCGAGACAGCGTCGGCCCTGCCGTCAACAGTATTTAATCAGTGTTATTTAAGGAGACCTAATTGATAAAACGAAATTTACTGGTTCTTATAAGCACATTATCAGCCTCAGTCGCCTTGAGTGGCTGTAACAGCACTTCCCCTGACAGCACCAGCCTAGTGTACATTTCGGATGGATATGTACAATGCGAACAGCCACCAGCCCCGTTAGTCGATACCGCAGCACTTTTACAACAAGCCAATGTGACGGTTCTCAAATCGGACTGTGGTCAAATCAAAGACATGGGCGTCATTTCGATGTGTGGCGCTGGTGGAACGGGTATTCATCTTCACCAAATTAACAGCAAAGATTTAAATCAAGCCAATCAAGCTGGATTTGACAGCATAGATAAGTTAACCGAACAGGGCTTAGCTTATGAAATCATCGAATGCGGTTTGTAAAACTGTATGACCACTCACAACTATGACGTTTAGATGACAACTAAACTTCACATGTAGCTTGAAACAGGGGAGCTAAAGCCTTATATAGATAAATACCTATGCGTTTAATTGTATTTGACTATAGGTTTTTTTTCTTAAAGCGTTAAACTGAAAGCAACCCTAAAACAATGGGTTACAAAATTGTAACCGCCTATCACAGTGAAGAGGGACTTCATATGAAAATAAATGTTACTGGCCACAATACCAAGATCACCGATAACATCATCCAACATTTAGAAGAAAAGTTTGCCAAAATCGCTTCACATTTTCCAAGTATCATTTCGTTAAACGTGATCATTTCACAGCAGCATTCTGAGTCACATTTAGAAGTCAGCACCACTTACGAAGGAGCACAAATCTCGGCTCGCGGTACCGCTGAACAACTTTACCCCGCTATTGCCAACGCGGTTAAAAAGTTAGATGCCGCACTCACTCACAGAAAAGGCCAACTAAAAGCGGACCGTCATACTAAGCCGGTCTCAACCACGCCTGAAATTGCGCATGAAATCATTCAAGAAATGAAACTTGTGAATGATTAATGGGTTATTGATTTAACCTTTACCAAGCCGGCATGCTGCCGGCTTTTTTTTGCCCTAAACCACCGACTCAAGTAAGCGATTATCATTGCCCCTTTTAAGTTAATTGGCTGGTACTGTCCACCTGCGAATTGATGGCGTATTTATCCAGTAAGGCATAGAGAGTTGGCCGCGTAATACCCAATAATTCTGCGGCTTTAGAGACATTATAATCACTAAAACTTAACGCTTCGGTGACGGCATTTTTCTCTGCTTGCTCGCGTATTTCACGTAAATTAAAGGGCTGATTTGTATTGCTGAGCACGGGGCTAGGTAAAGCCAGATCCATTGCCGTTATTCGTCCGCCTTCAGCCATAATCACAGCGGATTTCAGCTTGTTTTGCAGCTCTCGAATATTTCCCGGCCAATGATATTGGTACAAAGCTTGTAATGCGGAGTCATCAAACCCCTTAATATGTGCCCCTAGCTCTTTATTAATATTGACCAAAAATGCGCGAGCCAGTAATAGCACATCACTGCCACGCTCACGCAGCGCAGGTAACTGTAGAGTCATCTCGCTAATCCGATAATACAAATCCTCGCGAAATTGTTGTTGCTGCGCCATCGCCAACACGTCCTTATTGGTCGCACAAATCACCCTAACATCGACATCAATTTGCTGGCGGCTGCCTACCGGCTCTATCACCCTTTCCTGTAAAAACCGCAACATCTTGGCTTGTAGCGGCAAGGGCATATCACCTATCTCATCTAAAAACAGGGTTCCCCCTTGGGCGCATTCAACCTTACCCTTGGTCTTTTTATGGGCGCCGGTAAACGCCCCGCGCTCATAACCAAATAATTCACTTTCTAATAAATTTTCAGGAATGGAGGCACAGTTTATGGCAATAAATGGGGCGTCTTTACGTAGGCTGCAATCATGAATGGCACGGGCAAAAACCTCTTTCCCCGTACCACTTTCACCCAGTATGAGGGTGGTAATTTCGGTTGGTGCTATCTTTTCTACCACACGACATAGTTTTTGAATTTCGGGACTATCACCAATTATTCGAGCCAAGCGCAGATCTATTTTACTAAATTGCTGATTCGCCAGTTCTAATTCGTGCAGCCATAAGGCGCGCTTAATTAAAATGGTCAAAATATCGGTATCGATAGGTTTATGATAAAAGTCATACGCCCCTAATTTCACCGCCTCGATAGCATTTGCCTTATCTTCATTGCCGGTGACCACTATCACCTTAGTCAGTGGGCTTAACGCCACAATTTCGCTCAATGTGGCTAAACCTTCACTGGCATTGGCAGGATCCGGAGGCAACCCCAGATCTAAGGTCACCACTTTAGGCTCATAGCGACGTAATTGTTTAATCGCCGAAGCGCGATCTTGAGCAAAAATCAACTCAAACTGATCTAATCCCCACTTAAGCTGCTTCTGAATGCCGAGGTCATCTTCCACCACCAGTAATAAGGGTTTATCGGTTGTTTTCATTCGGCCTCCTTGTGTCGCGCTTGCTCTTGGCAATTGGCGTATATCGGCAGGGTTAAGGTAAAGCAGCTGCCCACTCCCAGTTCACTTACCACATTCAATTGTCCCTTATTAACCATAGCAAACTGTTTCGCTTCGTAGACACCTATCCCCATACCAGCATTCCCTTTTGTGGTATCAAAAGGGGCAAATAAACGCGAGCGAATAAATTCTTCGTCCATGCCACACCCCGTATCTTGGATGGCAATCAAGGCGCGCCCTTGTTCAACCGATAAACGCACCCTAACCTCGCCCTCTGGCTCGGTCGCATCTTGTGCATTTTTAATTAGATGCTGTACCACTTCTAATAGCTGCATTTGATCAACACAGGTGCGCGCCGATGCCAACACCTCAAGCTTGGGCTCGGGTTGCTCTTGACTGCATCGCTGGCAGGCCTGTTGCAGCAAATCAGCGAGATCAACTTCGGTTGCGGCTGCAGATTGCCGCGCATTTAATCTAAAGTGGTCAACCACTCGGCTAATGCGTTGCACCGCATTAGCCACCGTCGCCAAGCTGTCATCAATAAATTCTGGATTACGCTTATGCTTTTCGGCATTACTGATAATCATAGAAAGCTGGGAAAGGGTATTTTTTAAGTCATGCACCAAAAATGCAGACATTTGGTTAAACGCCTGAAATTGCTTAGCTTCAGATAAATCTCTATGGGCTTGGTGCAACACCAAATAATGCGCTAATTGCTTTGCTAATACCTTAATGTAATCCCTGTCTTCCCAATTTAACTGGGTTAACGCTCGCGATTGACCGATAAAGATAAGCGCCACTAAACGGTGTTGATAAAACGCAGGCACCACCAACCAAAGTTGCCTCATTGCCATGACCCCCTGAGGCATCACTAAGCCGGGATAACGCTGCGGCGAATTACGAAACTCAGGGACATCAATAATCCACGACGACTGACTGAAATATTGCATCAACCCCGTCAATTGCTCCGGCGCTACCGGCTGAGACAGCTGACAAGCCGCCATTAAGGTCACCTGATTGTCTTGCACCTGATAGATGGCACCGGTATCCGTACTCAAGCGCTTGAGCATAATTTCTAATGCATATTGATAGGGCGATTGCTGCTTGGGCTGCTCCATTAAATCTTGCGTTAAAGACAACCACTCATCTCGGTATTCGTAGCGATTGGCAAAAAAATGTTTGGCAATAAAGACCTTCACCTTTTGCCTAAACGACTGTGAAAAATACACAACCGCCAACATCAAAATCGCCACGACCACAAACAAAGCTTGGATAGCGCCGCCCCACTCCCCACCCATGTACTTGATGTAATAGCCAAACAAGGCCATCAACAGCAGATACAATCCAGCCAACACTAACAAACTACTGTGGAAAACCACCTCGCGTGACACATAGATACGTGCGGTCCAATGGGTTGTGCGGCGGGTTGCCAACACTAGCAATGGCAAACAAACGCAATGCACAAACCCTCTGACTTGCCAAATATCTTGGTCGAATTGGTTAAACAGCGCAGCTTGTGCATAGAAGAAAAAGTCAAAGCCAAAAACCACTCCCAAATACAGCACTAAAGGCTTTAAGCGCCAACGATGCTCAGGCGTTAGGTGCCGATATACTCGCTCAAGTTTCACCATCACCTGAATGGCTAAGAAGATATTGAGGTAGAAGCTCCAAGCAGGCGCAAAATAAGTATCGAAGTAAAAGCAAAAGACCAATAACAACCAAGCTAGTAGCGAGACCCAAACGCTACCGCTTTGAAACAGCTGCTGTCTGATCCTGACTTCGGGCTGCATCAAGCACACAATAAAAATCAACCAACTAAGGCTGCGCAGGCCATCAAACACCAAGAAAAGAGATATCTCGCCCCAATCTAACTCATAATAAACCAACACCTGCAGCGCCCAAGCCACCGCGACTAAGCTAACCAACAACAATAACTTACCCGAATTGGATTTGGCCTTTGCCGCCAGCAACAAAGCAGCAAAAAATAGATAAGCTAAACCTGCAGCAAAATAGCTCAAAAAAGCCATGCTTATCTCCCTATGTTTGACGGTAGCGAATCATTGCCTTGCGCAGCAGATGCGGTAACAACAAAGACAGCGGCATACGCAATAAGTGACCCTGACAATAGAAATTCAGTTTCGACCATGTCACAGCCCAAGATTGATTAAACTGACTGGGCGGCAACATGGCCTTTAATGCCCAGCCTTTGTCAAAATGAGGCAGTTCTTCTGCAAATAGCTGGTTGGCAAGTAGACTCGCTTTGGCCAATGGCTGGATTAAATTAAGCTCAGAGGCTCTTAGAAATAAACGATCCGATGCCACGTTTTGTGAGAGTAAAAAGATATCTCTTAGATCGCGCCAACCCTTATCACCTTCCCCTCCAAGCAACAAATGAGCACAGGCATGCAAACACAAATCAAGGGGATCAGGGAGTGAAAAAGCCGTATCCGCAAGAGGCCTAGCACGCTCTCTCACTAGCTCAATATCAAACTGCCAGCGGCATTGATTGGGCAGCCAATGATGGTGTAAGTCCAAGACAATACCCGTTTTTTTATGTACAAAGGGCGGCAGCTCGTGCATCCAAGTTCGATAATATTTGTCATCATAAGGGGTTTTACCGCGATTATCCCAACCATGTAACCATAAGCTGCGCTCAGCACGGGGTAAATCTTGCTTGGCAATAAGGATGTCGATATCAGACATCATACGCCCCGCAGCATTAGGCGTATTTGCCATTTGGTAGGCCGCGCCCTTTAGCAATATAGGCGAATAAGGCGCTAACGCATCACCTAGCTGCAACAACGCCATATTGACACTTTGCTGTTGATGCAGCACTAATTGCTTAGCCCAATGTAACCGCTGACTTGCCCGCTCGGGAATACACTCTGCAACCGGCAGTAGGCTTTCGGCTAACACGCCAATAAGTTGGGTGCGCTCACCAAGCTGTAAAATTTGGTTCCAAACGCTAGCATCGAACTGCAAATCGATTTGGTCGCCCCTTAACAAGGCCAAGAAGCATTGATTAGCATTGCTGCGGTCAAGTGACAAGGGCTTCATAGGCCTTCCTCTAACTCAACCAGAACCCGGCTAAAATCCGAATAATCCAATTGATAGGCGCGACTGTTAGCCACTATATCAGCCAAACATGAGAAGGCTTGCTGCCCTAAAATCGCAAAATTAAAACTGTTATCAGCAAGCAGCATCAAGCACTGCGCGGGGCTCATCACTTCAAGCTGACAGCGCTGCTGAGGATTAAACTTGGGAAAAATCACATGCTTAATGGGGTAAGTTCGATCTTGCGGAGCATGACAACTCACCGGGGGAGAATAAAGTGCTACCCGCCCCTTACTCGTGCCACAGAATTCAGCCGATAATATTCCCTCTCCCCCTTGCTGCAGAGCCGCTTTAATCACCTCGATAGATTCATTTTTCAGGCTAATAGGGCGAGGCAGCGGCCTAACTTCACCTGAAGCCAAATCAATAATGGCAAATTCATCGGACAACAGCTGCCAACCATGTAGGCATAACAACGCACAAAATGTGCTTTTTCCCGAGCCGGGCGGTGCCGGGATCACCATGGCTTGACCAGCTTTTGCTACCACCGCAGCATGCAGGGTTAAACAACTATGATACTTAGATGCAATACAATAATTGAGCCCCCACTCCCACAGAATAGGCAAATGCGATGTAGGCATCGAATAAAAGGGAGCAGACTCGCTTTGATAAAAGCGAATTTGCGCCTTGATCAACCGTCGCCAACTATTTTCATATTTAATCTCAATATCAAAACTCGCGACTTGTGGCTCGGTCGAACAAAGATGATGCGGATAGTGCTCCAATAAGAATTGGCCAAAACTTGCCAAGGGGCAGCGAACCCTTACTAAAAATGGAGGTATATCAATAAATAAACCTTGTGAAGCAAGTGCACTGACCAGGACATCTTTATGTGCAGCAATTGTTAGCATCCGTGCCACCTTGTACTGTAATTCCAGACAAAAAAGCTCTGTTAATAACTATAGCACCATATATCCAAGCAACCTGAAGATGCGACGAGGGAATAAGACAGGGCAAGTACGTAACGGCAAATACATATACCCAAGCGAAAACTCAAACTCAGGGAGGGTTGATTGAAGGATGGGGTTAATGCAAATAACGGCAGCTGATAATATTCAAGGCAAGCCATTGTCTAAGTAAGGAGTTAAAGCTGGCTTCGGGCTCATCGGTCGCCAAATTCAAAGACTGATAGACTTCTTTCAGGGCATCAATCGACACACCTGAGCCCTCGGTAAAGCAGCTGAGTAAAGGTAAAAGCGATGCTTGCATAATATGCAAGCTGTTATCCAAAGGATTAAAGACGACTAGTTCATCGCCAAACAAGCGCCAATCCAGCTGCCTTTGAGTGTGATAAAGACAAGTCTGCTCGACTCTATCAGACATATAAGCTATCTAAAAAGGTCTTAATCGAGCCATTGGCGAAGCTAGGCAAATTGTAATCATCATCACGCCCTTCAAGCATAGCCTCTATTAACTCACAGCCAAAGGCAAAGTCGATGGGATAAGTTAATTCGGGATGATGCGCTAAATGCACGATATTGAAGTAAGTCGCAATGCCGATAAACTCTTCAGAGCCTGGTTTTTGCCAGAGCACTTCCATAATGGGCATATTGCTATAAGGCGAAGATGCAAAACAGCTTATTTCACCCAATAAGGTAACAGGGCTCACTGACACAACGGGCATCGCTCCGTTGAGCGTCCCCTGAAACCAACTTTTACCATTATTGGTAAGCAAGCCTCTATCATTGATACCTTCTAAAGAAGGCTTGTCATAACGTGGAATACCATTTTCAGCGCCACAATAGTAATGAGCATCACCATACGCAGGCCAGCCTAAATTCCATTCATCGCCAACTTTGGCACCAACGTGCACCTTGTAGTAACCAGGACTTCTGCCTGAAGCAATACAACTCTCGGGTTCACGCGCAGTAGAGGGGGCTAAAGAATGGGCTGCACTGGCGGTATAACAAGTACCCGCCCCCATGGCTGAGCGGCTAAAGAAACTTGATACCAATGGCAGGCCGACACCTAACTTACTGCCACGAATAAGAAATTTACGACGACTATCCTGAGCGGCTTGTTCCTGGGCCGTTTTGTTACTTACTTGTCTCATGGTCATGTCCGTTTTGTCACCCACCGATTATTACTAGTATAGTAACGAAATTCACTTTGTGACCAATCGCACATTGGATATTTATTAATCAAATCGACAAGACCGCTGCCACATTAGCGTCATGCTAGCGCAACAATCTTGAGGCAACTTGGCTATATATTGATTTAGACGCTCGCACCCAAGTTGGTTTTAGGTATATACTGACTAAGTTTTAAACGGGGACAAAACAAATAAATTCAATTGGTTTGGCCACCACCACTGTCATTTTAGTAAGGTGATATACAATGGAATACAATACTTCAGAACTATGCGACACCTATGCCGATACCATTGATGTAGTGGAACCTATGTTCGCTAACTTCGGGGGTAGGCATTCATTTGGTGGCGAAATAACAACAATTAAATGTTTTGAGTCAAATGGTCTGATTCGTCAGGCGCTGCAAGAATCGGGGATAGGTAAAGTGTTACTTGTCGATGGCGGTGGCTCAGTACGCCGCGCGTTAATCGATGCAGAACTGGCCGAACTTGCTGCTGAAAACGAATGGGAAGGCATTGTAGTGTATGGCGCGGTGCGCGATGTTGATGCCATTGAGGAATTTGAAGTAGGTATTCAAGCCCTCGCCTCTATCCCTGTTGGGGCCGATGATACCAGCATTGGTGAAGTGGATGTCCCTGTTAACTTTGGCGGCGTTAGCTTTCTACCTGAAGATCATTTATATGCCGATAGCACTGGCATTATCCTTTCGCCTGAGCCACTCGATATCGAATAATTTCCATATTTACTCACGCATAAAAAAAGCCCAGACGTTAACGTGTGGGCTTTTTTATTGCGCTAGGCTTGCTTAGCCAGCTTGCTCCATTTGATCCATTTTACCTAATAAGGTGCGTAGGCGTTCTTGCCATAGCTGGTGCTCACCCTGCAGCTGCTCATTTTTCTCGCTTAGGCTGGCATTGGTTTGCTTTAATTCGTCAATTTCCATTTGCAGAATAGAAATGGTATCAACGGCACTTTGCACTTTAGCTTCTAACTGTTCTAATACTTCAAAAGACATAATAATTTAACCCTTAAACAAGACACTATCGCGTAATGAGACTGAGCATAAGCTTTAGGCTAATGTTATTCAACCCTAGCTAAGCTAGGCTGGAAAAAAATCGATGAAAAATACTTAATCTAGGGCTAATCTCAGTCTGCAACAGGGCTAAAAGCAGCGAAAAAGGATACTTATGAAGCCAACATTAAGGCAAGGAATTTACCAGCACTATAAGGGCAACCGCTATCAAGTGATTGATTTAGTCATACACAGTGAAACCGAAGAATGGCTAGTGCTGTATCGACCCCTATATGGTGCGGGAGAGCTGTGGGTGAGACCTTATGACATGTTCGTGGAAAATGTCACCATTGCGGGAGAAGAAGTGCCGCGTTTTGAATTTATACAAGCGGAATAAGGGGTGGTAACACCCCCAATACTCGCTTACAAATTTTGGCTCATATCCAACGATGGTTTATCGCAACTTGGTACACCCACAACCTTGGCTGGCACCCCTGTCACTGTGGTATGAGCAGGAACATTTTTAAGCACCACGCTGCCGGCTCCGACTTTGGCTCCCGCCCCTACTTCGATATTTCCTAACACCTTAGCACCTGCGCCTATCATCACGCCTTCACGGATTTTAGGATGGCGATCACCGCACTCTTTACCAGTACCGCCTAAGGTTACGTTTTGTAAAATGGACACATCATCTTCTATCACGGCAGTTTCGCCGACCACGATCCCCGTCGCGTGGTCAAACATAATGCCTTTACCTATGCGAGCAGCAGGGTGTACATCAACACCAAACACCACCGCAATTTGGCTTTGAATATACATCGCCAACGGACGACGATTTTGATGCCAAAGCCAATGCGCAACGCGGTAGCCTTGGATCGCGTGGAAACCTTTCAAATACAGTAACGGAGTGGAGAAAAACTCCACCGCAGGATCACGCTCTTGCACCGCGACAATATCGGCAACCACAGATGTTAAAATGGTTTTATCTGCCGTAAATGCCGACTCAATGATTTCACGCATCAAGATAGCCGGCATCGTCGGGCTATCTAATCGATTCGCTAACTGAAAACTCAACGCAGCAAGCAAGGTGTCGTGGTTAAGAATTGTTGAATAAAAGAAGCTGGCAAGCATCGGCTCATCTTGCGCCATCTGGTTGGCTTCTTCGCGAATTCGCTGCCAAGTTTGCTGTTGCAGTGCGTCCATGTAACTACCTTGGATTAAAACTTAAAAATGATTAGGTGCAACGGCATAAATTCCGCTCAGCACCTAACTTAATGTTGCTAACTCATGTGTCAGCTTTGTGGCCTTGGTAACTTATTGCCCGATGGCACCACCGAAACGGGATCAAGGTGAATGATAATGTCCGCCCGAACAAAAGCATCCGCTAATTCCGCCTCTAACTTGTCTGCTATCTCATGGGCATCATACAGAGATAAGTGGTCATCAAGCTCTAAATGTAACTGAATAAACTTAGTACTTCCAGACTGACGGGTGCGCAAGTCATGGATCCCTCTTACTTTGGGGTGACTGTAAGCCAATTCAATGATCTTAGTTTCTTCCTCTGGCAGTAAGGTTTTATCCATTAAAGAATCAACCGACTCACGACCAATTTGCCAAGCACCAAATAAAATATAGCCCCCCACACCGACAGCAAAAATACCGTCCGCCCAATTAAAACCAATCGAGGCTAAAGCCAGCGCTAACAACACCGCAGCGTTCATAAAAATATCGGATTTATAATGCAAAGAATCGGCTTTAATGGCTACGCTACCGGTTTTTTTCACCACATAAGTTTGAAATGAAACCAACATTAACGTAATGACAATGGATGCGACCATCACCCAAATACCCAAGCCTGGATCTTGTATCGGCGTGCCCTTAATCAAGGCATTAAAGCCACCCAAAATAAGTAAACAAGCACTACCTGAGATAAACGCGGCTTGCGCTAAACCCGCCAAACTTTCAGCTTTTCCGTGACCAAATTTATGGTCGTCATCAGCTGGGGTCAGGGCGACTTTAATTGCAATAAGATTAATGACAGAAGCGGCGACATCCATCAAGGAGTCGGTCAAGGAAGCCAAAATACTGGTCGACCCTGTGTAAAACCAAGCAATCAGCTTGATAGCGATCAGCAAGGTAGCGGTAGAGGCAGCAGCCCATCCCGCTACAGTAACCAGTTTTGAATAGTTAGTTTGTTGCACATTACGCCCAATCTAAAAACCAGAGAGGGCGAAATTATACTCTTATTGACGCTGACTGCCACGTCCTTTACCTTGCGCCATTAATTCAGCAAATTTAGCTTGCTGCTGCGGGGTTAATACTTGAAATACCTGATGTTGAGTGCGCAGCATTTGTAGCTTTTTCTCAACCATCGTGGCTTGATGACTGGCGATCATGTTCTTTGCTTTAGCTTCATCAAACTCTGGCGCGCTTAATATCGCCAAACGCTCTGCTTGATGCTGAGCCCGCAAAGCTTGTCGGCTTTCACGATCAACATTGCCTTTCATCTGTTGCATAATATCGCGAACTTGCTGTTGCTGGGCATCAGTTAAGTCCAATTGGGTGATGATTTTTTGCATACCACCACGGTGATGGCCATAACCCATCTCCATATTTTTCGCATTGACTGATAAACTCAATGGCAAGGCAATAGCAAGCGCCGCGACTTTAATCCACTTATTCATGTTGTTTTCCTCTGTAATGATTGACTTACTTAACTGTTAATAAGTCTATACCTTGCAATGAAAACCAACGTCACGACAGTGTAAATATAAGTAAAGGGCGACTGTCGTGAGATCAACTCACGTTATGCTATAGCTAATATATCTATTTGGAGGCTGACATGTATCAACTGCTATTGATTGATGATGATCGCGAGCTAGCTGCATTACTCAAAGAGTTTCTCAGTCTAGAAGGCTTTAACACCGAGTTAGCGCACGATGGTGAAGCTGGCCTAGCAAAAGCACAACAAGGCCAATATGACCTCATCTTGCTTGACGTGATGATGCCCAAGCTCAATGGCTTTGATACCTTAAAGCAGCTGCGTCAAACCAGCCAGCAGCCGGTATTGATGCTAACCGCCAAAGGGGATGAAATCGACCGTGTACTTGGCCTTGAAATGGGCGCCGACGATTATTTGGCTAAACCCTTTAGCGACCGCGAGCTAGTCGCACGTATCAAAGCCATTTTACGGCGCACTGCGGCTAATAACCAACCAGCAAACCATTTAGCCAATGGGGCGTCAAATGTGCTCAGACATCTCGATATCGAGCTTAATCCTGGCAAACAAACCGTGCAATGCCAAGGTCAGCAAATCGAGCTTACCGGCACCGAATTTTTATTACTGCAAGAATTTATCGAGCATCCCGGCCAAGTGTTGTCTAAATCTGAGCTTAGCGAGCGGGTATTAGGCAAAAAACTGATGCCGTTTGATCGCAGTATCGACATGCATTTAAGTAACCTAAGACGTAAATTACCTGAACGCGAAGACAGCCAAGACCGCGTTAAAACCTTACGAGGGCGCGGCTACATTTGGCTTGAAGGCAACGAAGGCTGATATGAAAATCCCCTTTAATAGCTTATTTTTTAAAATATTTACCGGCTTTTGGTTGCTCATTTTTATCTTGGTCGCCATCTTGGTGGCCTTGCCTATGCTCGACAACCGCAGTGTTAGGCCAATCGATCAATTTGGCATCGAGCTATTAAATAAATCCAGCCATCACCTTGTCCTGCGCATAGGTCGCCATCCCGAGCGCGATCTGGCCAGCACATTGCGCAATTTCAGACCACAAAATGGTTTTCGCTTTTACGCCCTCGATCAACAAGGTCGATTTCTCAATGACCGAGTGCCTAAGGCGGTGCGCCGCTTTGCGATTGAAAGCGAAAGCGTCACCTTGCCGCAAATGTGGCAACGCCATGATGGCGTGGTACTAGGCCCTATTCAATTGATTTACAACGGCCAACCATTACTTATTTACGCCCATAAATTTGTCGACCAACAAAGTGGCCGCTTAATCATTCGCTGGTTGCTAGACAACCCAGGCTTACTGATCCTGATCGCACTCATTGTCAGCACCCCTATTTGTCTATTCTTAGCGTGGCATCTCACCTCGCCGCTACGCCAATTGCAAAGTGCATCACATAAGATAGCCAAAGGGGAATTAGAAACCCAAATTCCTCAGCTCAGTCGGCGCGATGAAATAGGCCAACTTGCTAACAGTATGGATAAGATGGTGCTGTCGCTAAAAACCATGTTGTCTAGCCAGCAGCGCTTACTCAGTGACATTTCTCACGAGCTGCGCTCGCCCTTAACTCGGTTACGTTTGGCGCTGGCCATTAGTCGCAAACACCAAGGTGAATCCAATGAGCTTAATCGCATTGATGTCGAAGCCGAGCGCCTCGAGCAAATGATCAGTGACCTATTGAGCTTATCGCGCAGCCAATTTCAGCCCCAAGAGATGCAAACCATCCGCTTAGATAGTTTGCTTGAAGCCTTGTTAGAAGATGCTCAGTTTGAGGCCGAGCAAACCGGAAAACAGTTTCACTACGATCCGCCGCCCGCGATTGAACTGCAAGCCTATCCGGCCTTGCTATCAAGCGCGATAGAGAACGTTATCCGTAACGCCATTCATTATGGCCAGCATGAAATTAAGCTCACGATAGCGCAAACGCCTCAAGCGCTCACTTTTGTGGTGCAAGATGATGGCCCCGGTATTCCCGAGCATGAGTTAAGTGAAATATTTCGCCCCTTTTATCGTGTTTCGCAAGCCCGCGATCGCGAAACGGGGGGCACAGGATTAGGCCTGGCCATTTGTGATAATGCCATGCACAAACATGGCGGCAGTGTTAAGGCAGAAAACGTCAACCCTGGGCTAAAAGTGAGTTTAACCTTACCGCTTTAATGCTCTACAGGCATCCTCTCTTGCCAGCCACGGGGTTCAAGTAACCCCGGTGACACTAGCCCGGGAAACATCTTTTCGGCAAAACGGCGCGACTCAATTCGCGCCTTGTTTTGGTAATATTGCGCCAGCTCCCGTTGTTTTTTGTCGGCCGCCAGCTGTTCATCCAGATTGGCAAAATATTCATTCAGCACAAAATTTAAGGTAATAGGTAAGGCACTCACCAAAATAACGGCCGGTGCAACCCATTTAAACTCTTTCATAGTCGGGTCCAATAATTCAATCCAGCGCTATCTTAACGGATAAAGCGCTAATTCAGCAAAAGCCAATATACCCAAGTTACCTCAAGATGCATGTTCAGCATCTTCAAGTTGATTGGGTATATGCTATTCTACGGGCTCGTTTTTGATTGAGTAACCACCATGCTAGAAGTTGCACTATACCAACCTGAGATCCCGCCAAATACAGGCAATATCATTCGTCTATGCGCTAACACCGGCTGTAAGCTGCACTTAATTGAACCTCTTGGGTTTGATTTAGATGACAAAAAGGTGCGACGTGCCGGCTTGGATTACCATGAAATGACCCACGTGACGCGCCACGCAAGTTACCAAGATTTTCTCGCATATGTGGGCAACAGACGCCTATTTGCGTGTACCACCAAAACCACGACATTCCATAGCGATTGCGCTTTTCAAGATGGCGATATACTGCTGTTTGGCCCAGAAACCCGCGGCCTACCAGCAGAGATTTTAGACAACTTACCCGTTGAACAAAAACTGCGGATCCCAATGAATCCCAACAGCCGTTCAATGAACCTATCCAATGCGGTGTCGGTATTTGTTTATGAAGGTTGGCGTCAACTTGGCTACCCGGGGGCGGTGTAACAAATTAATCGAGTAGCTACAGTGGCTCGGTTAGATCGTGTTGCCCCATTAACTTAGCGGTTTTCATCACTAAAGCACATTGGGGCTCTGCAGCCATAAAATCGACAATGGCCGCTTCATTGTTCAGCGCCTCTTGGGTCATTAACTCTACTCGGCAGGCATTGTATTGATGCTTTAGGGCGTCGTGATTACTCAGTAAATAAGAGACTTGTTGTGTTTGCTGTTGGCCTAAGGCCGTTTCTGCTGCATAACAAATAGCACGCACAAATTGCTCACCGCCGCGACATAGCTGGCTAGTTAAGCCTGTCAACTCAGCCAGATCATAGTCGCCGCGTAACCGAGCGACTTCTTTGACAAACATATCGTCTTCAATATCGCGGGCAACTTGGCAAAGCAAGCGCACATCGGCCCAGCCACAGCTGTTATTTACCTCAATATAATCAGCATAACTTAACGCCAGTAACTGTTGCTTTTGCTGGTCGTATTGCTGCAATACTTGGTGATCGGTTCGTTGCTGCAATACCTGTAGTTGGCGATGTTTTTCAACTAAACGCGCCGTACGCGCAGCCTCGCATTCTTTATCGGCAAAAGTTAATTCGGTAAGATCACTGGGAACATTGACCGCTGAAAAGTAGTTAAAACTACATTCCACCAGCTTGGACTTTGCTTCATCCTCATTTAACTCATAATAAGCAGTCGTTTTCTCAGTACAAGCAAACAGAAAAAACACCAACCACCCTAGCCGCCATTGCATTGCGTATTAACTCCGATGTTTACCATCAAATTAAAATCAAACAAAGTCTAACGAAGTCTAGTGATATTTCAACCAACCAATATCATTAATTTAACGGCGTTCGGCTCATCATTTGCCCACCAACTATCCCTAAAGGGTAAAATTATGCTGTCGGCAACTGATTGCTATGAAAGCGCAATGTTTATTACGCACGCTAAGTTAAAATAGTCCGCTTTATTACTACAGGGCTATTTAGGAAGAGAATGTTAAACATCGTAGATAAAGCCAAGGAAGATAAGGTGGCACCACTATTTCGCCTTGGTTTTCGTCCCTTTTTCTTACTCGCGAGTTTGTACGCTATTCTGTGCATTCCAGTTTGGCTATGGCTGCGCAGCCAAGGTCTGTTTGATATATTGGCAGTCCCCGCGCTGTGGTGGCATGCCCATGAGTTGATATTTGGCTTTGCCATGGCTGTTGTAATGGGATTTGTACTTACCGCAGTGCAAAATTGGACCGGTATCCCAGGCACAAAAAGCTGGCCATTGGCTGGTTTAGTCGTGTTGTGGTTAATACCGCGCATCTTGTTTTGGACCCCTGCCCCCCTTTGGCTCATATTACTGGCTGAATCGACCTTTATTCTGGCCTGTGCCACAGCGGTAGGTAAGCGAGTGATAGCCATGAAGCGTTGGCGAAATTTGTTTTTTATTCCGCTGTTTCTTGCCGCTATGTTAGTTAATGGTTTGAGCTATTTAAGTATTCCCGGACAAACTCTGATTAGCCTTGATTTACCCTTTAGCAGCTCCAGCCTTTGGCAGGCGATGATTTGGTGGTTTGCACTTTTATTGTCCATCATGGGGGGTCGCGTTATTCCGTTTTTCACCGCAAAACGGCTACAAAGTGAAGCTGCCAAACCTATTCTCTGGCTAGAATGGGGCGCCAACATCCCATTAATAGCCCTGTTTATGGTCAGTTTTATGCCTGTATTTGATAGTGCTTGGACAGGCCCAATCTTACTGATTGGTGCGCTGTTTCAAGGGATAAGGTTAAGTCGTTGGCAAGGTTATAAAACTTTATCGGAGCCGCTGCTGTGGTCACTGCACCTCGGCTATGCGTTCATCCCGCTTAGTTTATTACTGTTTGGCTTGAACCTGTTTCCCGGCTATTGGCCTATTTTGTTGCACTTAATCAGTATCGGCAGTATTGGCGGGGTGATCTTAGCCATGATAACCCGTGTCACCATGGGCCACACGGGTCGAAATATATATCAAGGACCAAATATGGGCTGGGCTTTTGCAGCCCTTGCCTGTGCTGCTGTACTAAGAACATTCGCAGTGATCATCTGGCCACAATGGATGGCATCACTATTGTGGTTATCAGCGGCGCTATGGTGCTTTGCCTTCGCCTTGTTTGCCTATTACTTTGGCCCCATGTTACTCAAACCTCGTATTGACGGCCATCCGGGCTAATATTAGCAGTGATAAAATCAATGATGGTTTTGACCCGCTGCGGCAATAATCCGCGGCGGTGATAGCACAAATAGAGCGGCTCACTGACGGCAGTCGGCAACGAATGGATTTTAAGCAAGTCGCGGCGCGCAAATGAATTAACCGCATTAATAGGTAGGACGGTAAAGCCTAAACCGCGACTGACAGGCTCTAATATCAAACTAATTTGATTAGAAAAACCACGCTGTACAAACTGTGCACAAGACTCAAACTCAGCAAAGTTAGCACTCAATAATAGTTGGCTATGGTGATGTCCATCAGGGTGCGCAATAAACCCCATCGCCAATAAACTTTGCCAATCTACCCGCTGCTGCTGATGTGACGTTACTAACACCAGAGGCTCACTGCCTAACTTTAGGGTTGCTAGCTCATCCAAACCCGTTAACTGCGTTACTATACCGAGATCAAAATGCCGTTTAGCAACCCCTTGTTCAATGGAACGATTGGGAGCAAAGGTATGCGCAAGCGATAAATCCGGATGCTGCTGCTGAAAATCTAAAAGTTTGGGATATAAATACAAGCCAATGCTGCCCGGCGTGGCCAAGCTAACCGCACCAACATAAGGCGGATCTTGCTGTACTCCTTGGCTTAACGCATTTAACGAGGCCAGAATATCTTGCCCTTGGCTAAATACTTGCTTGCCCGCCGAAGTCAGACTGAAGCGCTTGCCCTCTCGGATCAATAACTCGCAATTAAGCTGTTGCTCTAGCTTTTTAACTTGTTGGCTAACACCCGACTGAGTCATAAACAATTTGTCTGCGGTTTGGGTGAAATGGCCTGTTTCAACCAAGGTACAAAAAGTACGTAGCCATACGGGATTGATCATTAAAAAACGTACTCAAAATTGATTCTTTGATATTTTTAATGCTAACACCATTGTCGCATCTTTTCCGCTTGATAATGAGGTATGGGGAGAGTGAACATATTGACTTTAAAGGGGCCGATCAAAAACCATATAGTTCGGGGCAAAACGCCCCATATAGTCAAATCAGTTAAGCCGCGAAGTCGTTAAATTCTGCAATTAATTGGTCAAAAGAATACTCTACCTGATGATCTCCACCTGCGCGCTGAATATGTTGCAGCGCCTGAACTTTGGCCTGAGCATGCTCCAGTGCCATTAAGCCCGCGATAATCACTTCTCGCTCAGATTGGTAGCGCCCTGTTGCTAGTTGACGTGAAACAAAGCTCTCGAAATGAGCATCTAGCACCATATGAATATCAACTGTCATCAAAACCTCCAAGCTGACCATGGACTCACTACTCTTCGCAACTCGAGCTCAAACAACCTCGATGACAAGCTAAAGTGGCTGACTTGCCCAAGCCTAAAAAACCGTCTAAAACGATATTAGTCAACACACCCAAAACAGCCAGTTAATAATTAAAAAAAATACCTATAAAGTAATAATTAATGACTGTAACCATCATCAATTGATGGGCAATACATTGATATAAAATTAAAAATTAACAACTAATAAATTGCCACGCGAGATCCAGAGAGCTGTAAGCGCCCCAGTTATGGGGCGATTTGGCCTCAATTTAAATCGCTGCATGACTGCAGCTCCCACAGGACTGCCGCTCAAACAAGATATTCAGCAGATTGTTCAACGGGGCAAATCAGTCACTATCAGTTACTGACAATAGTATGAAAATCCTTCACTAATTGCGTCATATCAACCGCAGGTAAGCTACCAGACTCAAGCTTAGGTCGAAACAAAGCTTGCAGCTGGCCTTGAGGATTTAATAGAGCAATAGAGGCGCTGTGATCAACTAAGTAACTGCCTTCGGTGCCCTCTTCCACTATGCTATAAACCATGCTCATGGCGCGGGTTAACGGAAATAGCACCTCGTGCGCAGCGGTTACGCCAATAAACTCGGGATTAAAGTAGTGGCTGTATTCGGCCAAGTTCTTGGGAATATCGCGGTTAGGATCCACCGAAATAAACACCACTTGCACTTCATCCCCAGCTGGATTGTCTTTGAGCTTAGGATAAATCCGGTTTAAATCGGCTAACGTGGTCGGGCAAATATCAGGGCAAAAGGTGTAGCCAATAAACACCACACTCCACTTTCCTTGTAAGTCCGCTGGCGTAAATACGCCGCCATCACGGTTTAATTCAAAGTTTGGCAGCACCTTAGGGGTTTGATAATAAACCGCCTCAACCGCAGGCGGACGGTTAGCTATTTGTTGCCAAGCCCAAACTCCTGCAATTAAGGCTAAAATCCCGATAAAAACCCACGACAACATCCCTGTTTTTTTAAATTTCATAACAACCAATGATCCAACAATAAAGCCAAAAACAAGATCATGAGGTGAATGATGGAAAATTTAAAGGTATTTATTGCACTATTGGGCTGCGGCTTAAACTTTAAGCGCCAAGCATGTTGTAAAAAGCGTAAATTGAGTGCCATCACCACAGCGCCATATAACCAAGAAGAAAGCCCCGTTAAGCAGGGCAACAAGGCAACCGCACATAACAGCAAGGTATAAAGCAAGACGCAGGTTTTGGTAAATTCGATGCCGTGAGTCACGGGCAACATGGGAATATTGGCCTTGGCATAATCATCACGGCGATGAATGGCCAGCGCCCAAAAATGCGGCGGTGTCCAAGTAAAGATAATCATCACCAACAGCAAGGCATTACCGTCCAATTGCCCGGTCATCGCGGTCCAACCTAAAAGCGGCGGCATCGCGCCAGCTAAGCCGCCAATAACGATATTTTGTGGCGTTGCTCGCTTGAGAAATAAGGTATAAACCACGGCATAGCCCAGCATACTCGCAAGGGTGAGCCAAGCTGTTAGCGCATTAGCAGCAATAAACAATAGGCTAAAGCCAAGCAAAGCCAATAGGGCTGCAAACACACTCGCATGAAGCACATCGACCCGCCCCTTGGGCAAAGGCCGCCCTTGGGTGCGAGCCATCTTGTCGTCAATATTGCGATCCAGTATTTGATTAATTGCCGCCGCCGAAGCACAAACCAGTCCAATCCCTAATAACGATAGGCTGGCCGTTAACGGCGGGAGCCAAGTGTCTACCGCCAAGCACATGCCCACCAGCGCCGTCAGCATCAACAGATAAATCACTTTAGGTTTAGTTAATTGATAATAGTCGCGCCAATGAATACGTTGTCGAACAATAGGGTGCGTCGTTAAATTAAGCAACTTAGCCATGTTGACCTCCTGATAAAACGCGGGCCGCAGTTAACGTTGGTAAGTCGACCTGCTGCTTAGCCCCTAGGGCGTGGGCCTGATGCAAACGCCATAGCATAGCCACCAACACTAAAACTAAACTGGCCGCCACTAGGTTATGCGCCACCGCGATGGCCAAGGGTAATTGCAACACCACATTGCTAATCCCCAAACCAACTTGAGTAAATAGCGCCAACACCAGCGCCACCGCCAGCCCTTTACTCACATGCTCCTGACTGCTGCGCCACCATATACTCGCCAAAAAAAGTAAATAACACGCCGTGATCACCGCGCCAATACGATGGGTAACATGAATAGTGGTACGCGCGCCATAATCTAACACCCCATATTGATAAGTCTCGGCGGGCGGCACATGCAAGGCGGCGCTGATATTATAATTTTGCCACCAGTTGCCTTCACACAGGGGCAATTGAGTACACACCACGGCCGCATAATTAGCCGATGTCCAGCCACCTAAGGCGATTTGCGCAACCAGTATCAATAATCCCCCCCACGCCAATGCGATTAAACGGGGAGTCCCCCTTACATTGGGGGAAGGTACTTCCCACTGCTTCAATACCAATAACCAGAGTAAGGCCAGCACCAAAAAACCGCCCAATAAATGCCCCATCACCACCAGCGGCATCAAGTTTAGGGTCACCGTCCACATGCCAAGTGCAGCCTGAAATATCACCACCAAAAGCAAACTAACGCACAATATGCGCTCATGGCGTTGCCATAATGCTCGGATCGCTAACCCTAAAATCAACAACCCCAACGCGCCCGCTAAATAGCGGTGGATCATTTCATTCCACGCTTTATGGGGCTCTAAGGGAGTATCAGGAAACGCTGCGTTAGCTTTGGCGATATCAGCCGCAGTGGTGGGCACGCTATGATGGCCATAACACCCCGGCCAATCTGGACAACCTAATCCCGCTTCGGTTAAACGAGTATATGCCCCCATACCGACCACAAACACAGCCAAAACAAGTGCAACCATAGCGGTTATTTTCAGTTTGGTACTGGTCATCGCACTCTCCCTGTATCTTAAAAGCGAATTGGCCTACGCCAATCTCATCCTACCTTAGACATTTTCAACAACCGGCGTAAATCGGTTTGCATGGCCTTGGCCATTTGCAGCTTTTCAGCTTCGGTAGGGGGGATAACATAACGCAACAGCACCAACCCCGTGGGATCACAGATATACCAATAATCAGGACTCAAACGAGCCTGCTCTTGTTCCGATAGCTGATTGATAGCAAAAGTGCGCACTCGGTGTTGTTCACGGCCGAGTGAACTGATTAACTGAGGCAATAATTGGGATGCTTGAGCTGTTTGTGGATGCAATAGCAACCACTGGCGATTTTCGGGTAGCAGTAACATCACCTGCTCGGGTAAAAACTCGCCCTGATTTAGCTCGCCCGCACGATACCAATGCTGGTGATGAACCAAATTGGCCAACACAAAGGGCAATACAAACACCAAAATCAACAGCAGCAAGGATTTATTCTTTAACATACATGCCTCCTCGCCGATAAAACCAAATAAATAACCCCGTTGAAACCAGCGCCATCAAAAACCATTGCAGCGCATACCCTTGATGCTTAGCGGGCGTCATTGCCACAATAGGCCACTGTTTTATAAAGCCTAGTTGAGAATCTTCGGAAATACGTAATATCACGGGTGACAATTGCCAGCCGAGCTTGGCATAAAAGGCCACCAGCTTATCCATGGCCAATCCCTGTATCCGCTGTGGCCAAGTTTGTTGCAGCTGGTCTTCACTTAATAACCAAGGTTGGCTTGGAAGATAAGCTTGAGCGCTAACCTCTAATCCAGCTTGCCACTGTTTCAGTGCCGATAGATCCGGTAATTGTGCGCGATCTAAACCCGCGGGGATCCAACCCAGATTGACCAAAATTCGCTGCTTGCCTTCAGTCTGCGGTGTCAACGCCACAAGCACTTCATAGCCCACCTGACCTTGATGTACCTTGTTATCCAGCAACCAAACCTGCTCGGTATCGAACTGACCTTTAATATTCACCCATTTGGCCTGCAGCTGCTTAGGCTCGCCAGACCATAACTGACTGAGATCACTGAGCCAAACTTGCTGCTGCCCTTGGCTTATGATGGCTTGTTTTTGCTCGGCTCGATCCAACTGCCAAAATCCGGCCTTGACCATCACGGCAATTAAGACCAGATTTAACAATAAGAAAGAGATCCTTCTCCAAGCCATATCACCCTCAATCAACAATAGGCAGCCCCATGATTAAAATCATCGTCATCGGCATCTTGATTTTGGTTATCGCCAACCTCGCCATGGCGCTGCCGACCTTGCTGCGGCAAAACGACCAAAGCAAACTCACCCAGTTTTTAGGGCGACGCTTGATCGGCTCGGCGATAATTTTATTGTTGCTGTTTATCGCCATCGCCTTAGGCTGGATCCAACCTAACCCCGCCCCTTGGCACAACAAGGCTAATTTGGCTCCCGCCGCCAGCTCACAAAATATAAACAAACACGAATAAACACAGCCACACCACATCGACAAAATGCCAATACCAACTTCCCGCCTGAAAACCAAAATGCTGCGCTGGGGTAAAGTGGCCTTTAAGTACACGACAAAACAGCACAAATAAAATAATGGTACCTAGCGTCACGTGTAGACCGTGAAAACCGGTTAATAAGAAAAAGGTATTGCCATAGAGCCCCGAGCTCAGAGTTAAGCCCATTTCTTGATAAGCATGGATATATTCTTCGACCTGTAATACCAAAAAGATAATGCCGAGCAATACGGTTAAACCTAAACCTAACTTAGTCTCGGTGCGTCGCCCGTGCTCTAAACTAATGTGGCCATAATGTAAGGTGACGGAAGAGATCAGTAAGATCACCGTATTCATCAACGGCAAGCCTTGCCATGGCATGGCCGTGGTGGTGGAGCCATCCGGCGTTGTCACTAAAGGCCAATGAGCCACAAATTCAGGCCAAAGAATTTCATGGGTCATGGCATTATTGCCCGCTCCGCCCAGCCAAGGCACAGCTATCATGCGGGCATAAAATAGCGCGCCGAAAAACGCCAAAAAGAACATCACTTCGGAAAAAATAAACCAGCTCATACCTTGACGAAATGATCTATCCATTTGCGCACTATACAGCCCCGTCATCGACTCGGTAATGACATTGCCGAACCAACCAAACAGCATAAAAACGATGATAACAGCGCCAAAAAATAACAGCCAACTGTACTGGGCAGACCCATTCGCTATCCACATAGCCGCGCCTAAGGCCATCAAAAACAAGCCAATCGCGCCCACAATCGGCCACACGCTCTGACTCGGCACGTAATAATTTGTCGTCTTGTCACTCGGTTGATGCTGGGCTGAACTAGACATAACTAAACTCCTTTAGCCTTTTGCTCAGGCGCAGGCAATTCGTATAAGGTGTAAGACAAGGTCAAAGTATGAATATCTTGCGGCAAGTCGGTTGCGACAAAAAACCGCAGCGGCAACGCCGCACTGTCACCCGCCTTCAAAGGCTGCTGATTAAAACAAAAACACTCGGTTTTATTGAAATAGTTCGCCCCTTGCCCCGGTGATACCGAAGGCACGGCTTGGCCAACTTGATCTACACGACTTAAATTAGTGGCAATAAAATCCATCTCGATCATTTGTCCCGGATGCACCTGCATTTGCTCGACTTGTGGCTTGAGCTGCCACTGCATACCCTTGCTGATGTAGGTAACAAATTCCACCGTGACCAAGCGGGAGTAATCGACCCCATCACTTGCTTGGGTTTGTGCTTGCGCGATATTGCTGGTGTTACCATTAAAGCCGGTAATGTCGCAAAACACTTGATACAAAGGCACCAAAGCAAAACCAAAGCCAAACATGCCAACCACCATTGCACATAATCCCGTGATCAAACGCCGTGAAGAAGCCATGCTACTTAATCTCAGGCGGCGTGGTATGGGTGTGATATGGCGCTGGCGATGGCATTTCCCACTCCAACCCTTGCGCCCCTTCCCACGGCTTGGCACTGGCCCGCTCGCCTTTGCCACGCATACATTTAATCACCACCACCAAGAAAATCAGCTGCGACAAACCAAAGGCAAAACCGCCAATACTCACCACCGCATTCACATTAGCAAACTGCAAGGCGTAATCGGGAATACGGCGCGGCATCCCCGCTAAACCTAAAAAGTGCATTGGGAAAAATAAGACATTCACCGAAATCAGCGAGCACCAAAAATGCCACTTAGCCAAGTAGTCATCATACATATAGCCAGTCCATTTCGGCAGCCAGTAATAGCTCGCCGCCATAATGGAAAATATCGCCCCCGATACCAGCACATAATGAAAATGTGCCACCACAAAATAGGTATCGTGATACTGAAAATCCACCGGCGTAATAGCCAACATCAAGCCAGAAAACCCACCTATGGTGAACAACACAATAAAGGCAATGGCAAACAGCATCGGCACTTCAAAGGTGAGTGAGCCGCGCCACATGGTGGCCACCCAGTTAAACACCTTGACCCCAGTGGGCACCGAAATCAGCATGGTGCAATACATAAAAAACAGCTCTGCAGCCACCGGCATGCCCGTGGTAAACATATGGTGCGCCCACACCAAAAAGCTCAGGCCAGCGATGGACGCGGTGGCATACACCATAGAGGCATAGCCAAACAAAGGCTTGCGCGAAAAAGTCGGAATAATGGCCGAGATAATGCCAAACGACGGCAAGATCATGATGTACACCTCGGGGTGGCCAAAAAACCAAAAGATATGCTGAAACATCACGGGATCGCCGCCGCCCGCGGCATCAAAAAAGCTCGTGCCAAAGTATTTATCCGTCAGCACCATGGTCACCACACCCGCAAGCACGGGCATGACCGCAATCAATAAAAATGCCGTGATCAGCCAAGTCCAGACAAACAATGGTAACTTCATCATGGTCATGCCCGGCGCGCGCAAATTCACTATGGTGACAATGACATTGATCGCCCCCATGATGGAGCTGATACCCATTAAATGCACCGCAAACACAAACACCGCCGTGCTGTCTGGGCTGTATTTGGTCGACAGTGGCGCATAAAAAGTCCAACCAAAGTTGGGGCCACCGCCTTCCATAAATAGCGTTAACAACATCAAGCTAAAGGCAAAGGGTAAAATCCAAAAGCTCCAGTTGTTCATCCGTGGCAATGCCATATCGGGCGCCCCTATCATCACCGGGATCATCCAGTTGGCAAGCCCAACAAAGGCCGGCATCACGGCGCCAAACACCATGATCAAACCATGTACCGTGGTCATTTGGTTAAAGAAGTTGGGCTCCACCAATTGCAATCCCGGTTGAAATAACTCGGCGCGGATCACCATGGCCATGGCACCGCCGGTTAAAAACATGGCAAAACTAAACAGCAAATATAAGCTACCAATATCCTTATGATTGGTGGTCAGCACCCAGCGGGCAAAAAAGCCACTGGGCTTGTGATCATGATTATCATGATGGTCATCACTAACGCCTGTATTAGTTGCGGCACCTGTACTCATGCTATTGGTCCTTCTGCTGCATCGCGGCTTTTACTTGCGCTGGTTGGATCACATCGCCAGTATTGTTGCCCCAAGCATTACGCTCATAGCCAATCACCGCGGCGAGTTCTTTTAGGGTTAACTGTTTGCCAAAGGCTTGCATCGCCGTGCCCGACTTGCCGTGTAGTACGATATCGATATGCGCAGCCACATCTTGAGTCACCATTTGGCTGCCTTTTAATGCAGGGAATACACCTGCTAGCCCCTCACCATTAGGCTGATGACAAGCCGCACAATGCTTGTTATAAACCTGCTCACCCAGTTGCATCATTTCAGCCATATCCATACTCATGGCCAGCATGGCTTGCTCCTCGGCCTTGGCTTCTAGCGCTTTTTGCTGCTGCGCTGCCAGCCACAGATCAAACTCATCTTGTTCTTTTGCAATCACCACAATCGGCATAAAGCCATGGTCTTTACCGCACAACTCGGCGCATTGGCCGCGATAAATGCCCGGCTCGTTGATGCGAGTCCACGCCTCATTAATAAACCCGGGGTTGGCGTCTTTTTTCACCGCAAACGCAGGCACCCACCAAGAATGGATAACGTCTTCAGATGTCACCAAAAAACGCACCTTTTTTCCCACCGGCAACACCAAGGGATAGTCCACTTCAAGCAGGTAGTTTTCGCGCTTTTTCTTTTGGTTATGGATTTGATCTTGGCGGCTAGCCAATAAGCTGTAAAACTCGACATCATGACCAAAATACTTGTAATGCCATTTCCACTGCGAGCCTGTCACTTGGATGGTTAAATCGGCATTGCTAGGATCTTCCATCGCAATCAAGGTTTTGGTCGCTGGGATCGCCATGCCAATCAAAATAACAAAGGGGATCGCGGTCCAAATGATTTCAACCTTAGTGTTTTCATGAAACTGCGCCGCTTGTGCGCCTTTGTCTTTGCGATGATGAATAATCGCCCAAAACATCGCGGCAAACACCACTAGACCAATCACGCAGCAGATAATAAAAATCGTCATATGCAAGTCGTACACCTGCTGACTGATGTCCGTCACCCCTTCGGTGAGGTTAAATGGCATGGATTTGGCGCTTACCTGCCCCGTAAGCAAGATAATGACGCAACAAATGCCTAAACAGATTCGCTGCAAAAACAGCAAAATGAATCGATATAGCTGGCTCACATGACCTCTCCTCTGTCATCGCCAACGGTGCAATACAAGGCTTACCTCATCACAGCACCGAATGCTGTGAGCTTATAAACGCCAATCAATAGGGGCCAAAATGGCACTAGCGCGAAGGCTCACTTGATCCAAGTAAAGCAGCTTTTAACAGTTTGTAAAACTTATGTTAATTTTTCTCAGAGAGAAAAAAGGGCGTAGTCGAGAGGTTAAAAAATATCCAGTTCTAGATTAGGGAAAAAGCAATGTAGATTTTATTAAAACGACATCTTAACCATATATTTCAATACTTTAATTTGTATATATAAACCACTGATAAGTCTTGATTCAAGTTTGATAGAATAAACAACTTGCTAATTGATAATAATGGAATAGATCAAAATGCCACTGCAAAACCGCGCTTGCCGTTTAGGCGCTATCGCTTTACTGACGCTATTGATGTCGGCCTGTGCCGCGAACGACACCCCTGTCACAGCGGAGCAAACGACTCACCCCACTCCCAAAGAGCAAGTCACCACACAAATCACGGATGACGCTTTGTCGCCAAGTGTCATAGCAGCACTGCGCTTTGCTCGAAATCTAGGTTTAGGAGAGCTCACTTTATCACGGCTTAAACAAAAACTAGACGCTATGGCCATAGAGCAACCAGAATTAGCAGAGACAGTTAAATATGTATTAAAAAATGCAAATTCAGAAGATTTAGAGCTGGGTTTTGCTAAAGTTTATGCTCGCTATATACCTTATGAAGCTCTAAATGAACTAGCCAATAGCTCAGAAAAAGGGTCAACTCAGCGTATGTTTCATTACATCCGCGACTCACTTATGCAAGCCCAAAAAATTGATGACAAAGAATTTTTACGTATTTTTACCGCTGAAGAATTAAAAGAAATAGAACAATTCGCCCAAACCGAAGGGTTTAAGGCACTGTTAGCACTAAATCACCCGACCATTCAAGCTGCGATTGAATTAAGCGGTGAAGACTATGGCGAACGACTAATGCAAGAATACATTAACAAACAACAATAGCCCTTCCACTCGCTGGCACCTTATGGTGCTAGCTCGCCCTTTTAGCCGTCATAACAGTAGTAACAAGCCGCTGAATAAGGTGCATGAAGCTTATTCAGCGATTCACGCCCCTCCCTGCCTTTATCCCGTCCACTCAAACCACACATTTCCTTACAATCCCTAACAAAAGTGCCACGATTTCAAACGGTTTTTAGCGGCCAATCTTCCTATGCTGTCAACTCAAGGTTAATAGCAAGGAGCAGCAAACAATGAAATTTTCTCAAGCAGGTACTATCGCGTTAATTGGCTTATCGTTAGGCCTCTATGGCTGCGGCGGCAGCGACAGTAAAAAGACAGTTAAAAAAGTAGAAGACAAGGTAAAGGAGGCGGTGTTAGATGGCATTTGGCAATCGCAAACCCATGGTTTTTATCTTGATTTCAACAATGGACAATATACCGCTTACGATGTCACACCCTCATACTGCATTAAAAGCCTCACCCTCAGCGCATTTGGTTATGACGTGGTCAAGCAATCGTCGGTATTTAATCACCCGAATGAAATTGCGGTCGACTTTAATGACATCAAAATGCTGCCGATCAAGTTTAACCGAGTTGAACAGTTGCCAGAGCCTTGTCAAAGCGAGCACCTGCTCGATCACCAAAGTGATGTGTTCAATCCCCTGGTTACTTTTAACCTGTTCTGGGAAACCTACCAAACCCACTTTGCTTTTAACCACTTCAACCGCGTTGACTGGATAAATGATTACCAAGGCTACAGCAACCGCATTAGCGCTGATGCCACACCACCAGAAGTGCTCATGTTGATTGACGAAATATTGGCCGAGCTAAAAGATGGCCATAGTAGCTTTGTCTATGCTGAAGGTGAGGATATAAGTTACGACCCACGGGGTGAATTAGAGCAAGACATCTACGCGGCCTTTTATGAGCAAGATGAAATCGACGATGTGGATGATTTTTTTGAAATATGGATGGAAAAACACCAACAAACTAAGGCCAGCTATGTTGAGCCCAGCTTTTCGACCCAAGCGTTGCACAATGGCAAGCTTAAACTCAATATGCTCAAAGACAACATCGCTTACTTAGATGTCACTAGCATGTTTGGCATCACTGGCAGTGAAGATATCGAAGATGCAAAAGTGTTAGCTGATGTCGCCGCGATCCATGACATCATGAACCAAGCAATCCCCGTCATTAACGGCAGCAAAGGCTTGATCCTTGACTTAAGACTCAATGGTGGTGGTCACGATCTGGTGGCAATGGCATTATTTTCCCACCTGATTGACACGGATACCGTGATTGGCCGTAAACGGATCAAAACCGATGACGGCTTCACCGAATTCTTTGACATTAAGGTACAACCCGCCAAAGGCGAACGCTACTTAGGGCCTATTGTGGTACTCACCAGTGAATACACCGCTAGCGCCGCCGAAGTATTCGGCTTGGCTATGTTGGCCAGAGATAAGGTCACCTTTGTGGGCGAGAACACCAATGGCTCATTCAGTGACAGCTTGCCGAAAACCTTGCCTAACGGCTGGTCTTTCTCTTTGTCCAATGAGCAATACCAAGATAGTAAAGGCAACGACTATGAATCAATCGGTATTCCAGTGCAGCACAGCGCGCCATTATTCTCACCGGAGAAAATTGAACAAGGCATCGACGCGGGAATAGAGCAAGGCATCGCGATTTTGAAGTAATAACCGAACTGGCGTTTGGTTTAACCTAACTAGCCGCATCGTATCCTTTTGATGCGGCCAGTCAACTACAGCGATTTGTTACTCGCTTCTAGGGACGCAACGAAACCGTCTGGGTAAAGAATTTTTTTGCCACTAGTAAACTCACTGATATGAACCCAAAGCGCTTTAAATGTGTTGCCACCTTCATTACCGATAAATTCACGCATTTCATAGAACTTAGGGTCATCAAATTTCGCATCAAAAATGAACACGATCTCATGGCCAGGCTTACCATTGAACTCGAAGATATTTTCAAAAACCTGAAAATCATTTGCGACCACTATATTGGTGTTTAGCTCCTCTTTGAATTCTCGAATAGCGGCATCTCTCGCCAATTCACCAAAATCAATACCACCGCCTATTGGCCGATAGAAAGTTTCATCCTTTTTGGCATCATATCCCTCTAGCACAAAGATATGATCGTCCTTTTTTATTTTGCATATCGCTATATTTCTAATATTCAAACTACTTACCTATTAGGGCCTGTTGACCTTTCGCGGTTAATTTTTGTTCGAGATAAAAGCGTTTTGTGCAAGGCGAGCAGTGTGTAGCTTAGCATTCTAAGTAAATACTGCTCAACGACGCACAAAACGCTTTTAGCCGAATCCGTAGGGCAGCGTTTGTTGGTCATTTCTACTGCGTTAGCGCCTTTTTGCATAGATGGCTATGCTACAAAGCCACTGCCTTGTATAAATACCCAACAAATCGCTGCAAAAACAAGCTCAAAAGGTCAACAGGCCCTAAGTTATACCCGACTGCAACAAAGCAGCTGTTTTATTGATTAAAAAGCTGATCTACCGTCTTCATCGGTAAAAACATACGAACTCGACCGTTATGCTCACATAACACTTCAAAGCCAAATTTCGTGTAAAAGGCTTGCGCCGAGTCAGTCAGGCAATCAACCACAATGGCATATGCTCTCATGTGGTGATTGACCCCCCATAAGTGCTTAAGTGCCCGAATTAGGCTAACCTTTCCCAAGCCCAAACCGTGATACTCCTTGTGCACGGCAAGTTGAGCAATTAAGAAAACAGGTATGGGATAATGCGGGAGCTTCTTTGCTAGTTGCACAGGTAAGGTTTCACGGCTAATTGAACTAGCCGATACACTGTAAAATGCACAAATTGCATACTTTTGATTGAGTAGTGGCTGGTCACTAAGAAGCACCATGGTTCGGCTAACCCCCGCTTGCATATGTTTAGCCGCATGAGTTTTGATAAACACATTTAACTCTTGTTCACCACAGTCAAACGAATTGCGATCATGTTTTGATTTACTTAGCTCAATGAACTCTTTACCCCAGCTCACTTAATGCCACTCTCATCAGTAAATCTCGCCGCTTCAAGCAAAGCTTGATTTGGCGCTTTCGCTTTATCACACGCACGCATAAAATCATCAAAAATAGTGTCCTTAACGACAATACTTTCATGCTCTTTAATTACGTGCGTAGCGTCTTCGTCCATTAACCTAACGACATATTCGGTTAAACTTTTCAAACCAAGTAACGCCGATGCTTTTTCTGCTTTTGCCTTGATCTCTTCATCAAGGCGAATATCTAAGCGCGCAGTTGCCATAATACCTCCCGCGTACGGAACTATTCCGTCATCATTAACTGATTATAGTGCGCTTAATGAATCAACTCAATACGTACGGAAAACTACCGGAACAAAGAGGACACAACAACAAATCATAGTCGGGGATAAGCAAGTAACTCATTATGCAACTTGCCAGCAACAAGCAATATACAACACTAAATAATATCGCCACCGTGAAACGCGCACTCATACACCTTTTCTTGTCGAAAAAATATCTGCTCAGTGCCGTTAAACCAATTAAAAAAGCCCTCAACCTGACAAAGGTAAGTGTAATCCCCTTGCGAAAACAGCTGAGGCCCGCGATACGGCATGCTGTCCTCAACCGCAGTTAACGCCTGCTTTAAAAAATCACTGGAAAAACGAGGCGATAGCACTCGCCCCACATAATTCATCGCCCAAACCGGCGTGTCACCCAACCAGATAGCCTCTTCTCCAGCAAACTTTTCATTGCCTAAATAACTATCTAAATAACTTAACTCACCTTCTTGGTAGCGCAAATCATGGGAGCCGATACGACAAGATGCCACCTCAGCCCCTTTGCCCGCATACGTTTTTACCTTGGCGCGACACAAAAACGCAATCAATTGCTGCTGTTGATAATCCAACTTAGCTGGCACGGGTGTGCAGTCGCCGCTGCCATGGATAAGCACATCCAGCGGCGTGGCAAACACCTCACTCAAACGAACCAACTTTTCCAGCTCTGGCACGGCTTCACCCGACTCCCACTTCGCAACCGCTTGCCTTGACACCGCCAACCGCTCGGCCAGTTGCTCTTGAGTTAGTCCGTTCGCCTTGCGCAACCTGACAATTTCACCCTTAAGTTTCATACGCTCTCTCCTATTTAAGGGTTATCTTACTCGCCTTAGCAAACTCAGAGCCATGATGCTAGCGTTGCGTTTTAGCAACCGCTGGTTGCTTTATTTTACGAATAAACCCTAAATCATGGCATCACTGCGCTGCTCTTTGATAAAACTAACCAGTTCAGCAACGTCTTTTAGTAGCCCTTCGGGATGGGAGTCCTGCCATTCATACACCCCAAAAAGCTCAAGACTTCCATCAGGCGCCTTCATAGATTGAGCTAGCTGCCCTATTGTGCCAACAGCTTGATGAACGAGAAAAGGGATGGCAAACACCCGATACTCACCTAAGGATAAATCATACTTTTTCAGCATGGCTGCAGGCCAATTGATATGCTCACCAAACGCACCCTGAATAAATTTTGATGGTACATGAATACGTGACTGACCATTGGCGACCAGATTTAAAGCCGTCGGATCATTTATGTTAACGAGTGCATACATAGCCAACCAAGGTGTTGTCCCCTTTTGATTAATCAAATATTGAGGTTCAACGGCAGTGCCACTTGAGATAACGGCGTTAAGGTTAACCATTGCAAGCAGACCGCTCATCTGCGCCTGGGTCAAATCAATTTGATTGACCGGTAGCTTGGTTATTCCAACAAAGTACATGTGCCTCCACTCCGTTGCAGACATCCCGATAGTATCGCTCATGGCTCACTCCTTGTTTCCCGAAAAAGATAGGCAGCATATGACGTAATGACAAACACTGTGTACATAGGCAATTCATCTGAGGGCTCAACAATATTAATTACAGAAATGCCAATACCATTTTGCAGTGGCTATGCTATTTTGACAACCTAACACATTGAAAATAAGAACTTAGCTGATGGGTTAGTTGTGCTTTACCAGGAACCAGTAGCCGGTTTAAGTGTTGTGCCCAAAGGCAAGCTTTGCCAAGTGTACAAGGTGGCTCGCGTGGTTAAGTTACAGGGCTTTGTCAATGCAACAGCCGACTTTGAACAGCCCCCTAAGGTGCTAGATGGCTGCTCCGATCTTATGGCTGACGTGTTTGGTGCAAAAGGAGTTCATGCCCGCGCAGTGTTTGGCGCCATCTCGGTAAGAGGCAACTTACCCATCATCATAGATTCAATATTTGAAGTCGAAGATTAAGCCAATAGCTCCGCGCATGGGAGTGAGTATCCTACAGATGGCGCTAGCGGCAAACCCATTGGCAAGAGGTGCTGGGGTAAAAGGCGATGAACATTTGCTAACCAATTCCAGCACTGCCGAAATATTGGCAAATGCCATGCTATTATGACGCTGATTTAGCAAGAATCTGCTTTCTGTGAGTAAGGTTATTGGCGACACAGGTATTGCCAAAAGAACAGAGAGTAGAATCGAAAGAAATGATTAATTGGGAGGCCAACATGATTACCTCAATCAATGCCAATTTCGAACAACGTGTGGTGATCCAACCCGCTGATTATAAATGGGTTGAGTCTCCGATGCCCGGTGTTGAGCGCATGATGCTTGATCGCATTGGGGGCGAAGTTGCGCGAGCGACCTCGATCGTGCGTTATGCACCAAACAGTTCATTCTCGCCACACACTCATCATGGTGGGGAAGAATTTCTCGTACTAGAAGGTGTATTTGCCGACGAACATCAACGCTATCCAAAGGGAAGCTATGTGCGTAATCCAATTGGCACTGCTCACACGCCGAAGATAGGTAAAGAAGGCGCGACTATCTTGGTCAAGTTACATCAATTTGACCAAGACGACACCGAACAAAAAATAATAGATACCCAAAGTAGTCCTTGGCTTCAAGGTCTGGTAGATGGGCTAACTGTCATGCCACTGCATGACTTTAAAGGCGAGCATGTAGCGTTAGTAAAATGGGCTCCTCATACTCAGTTTCAACCGCACAACCATTGGGGCGGGGAAGAAATCTTTGTCTTAGAAGGTACGTTTTATGATGAACATGGCCAATACCCTAAAGGTACATGGCTGCGTAGCCCCCACATGAGCCAACATACCCCTTTTACCAAAGAGGATGGTGCATTGATTTATGTAAAAGTGGGGCATTTGTAAACATAACAGCGCCCCCTCTATGAGGGCGCAATTAACTTAGTGTTGTTCTTTATAACGCGCAATTGCACTACGCGCGTTATAAAGTAGACGAGGTCCAAGGCGTTCCGCTAATCCAACGCGTCTGACCACCTCTAATACTTCAGGGTTAAGATCCGCAACCCAGAGCTCCGCACCGGGTTCGCTTACTTTAGACTCCCCTTCAACTAAGATTTGTAGCGCAGAGTATTCAATATCCGACACCCTACTCATATCTAATACCACCACCTTAGGTTGGTGTAATTTAACTAAACGTGAAATCTCATCTGCGACATATTGAACATTGACGAAATAAATACGGCCCTCAGGGCGCACTATCAGTAGCCCGGGAATGTCTTCATTGTCATTATGCTTAGTGTCTAACGGACGTAATACGTCCTCACCTAACTTGCGGACAATCACTGACACCTTAGGTTTTGCGGTTTGCGCGGCTAAACCAAGCATGGAAACTGCAATTGCAGCAACAATCCCTTCTAGCGTGCCAAAAAATAGCACGCCCAAACAAGCGACGACAGCCCAATAGAACTCCATTTTGCGCACTGAGCGAATAGCTAAAAACTCACTCGGCTTAATCAAGCCTACCGAATATGCAATCACCACAGCGCCAAGCGTGGCATAAGGTAACATTGCTAACACCGGCGCCAAAAACATCATAGTGGCAAGAGCCACGAGCGCACACATGACGGAAGCCACTTGTGAGCGAGCACCACTTGCGCGCATTACCGCTGTCTGAGTGGTACCACCGCCACCCGGCATGGCACCAATAAATGCGCTCCCAAGGTTTGCAGCCCCCGTCGCAAGCAATTCACGATTGGCATTTAACGGAGGATCATTCGGACCAAGAAAAGCTCTGGCAGCTGCGGTAGATTCAGTGAAACTCATTAACGCTATCCCGATAGCACCGGGCAACAAATCACGCACCAAGGCAAGCTCAGGCATCACTAAAGACGGGAAGCCTTGCGGAATTTCACCAACAATCGCCACCCCTTGCTCTCCCAAATTAAAGTACCAAACAGCGGCAATACAGGCAGCTACAGCAACTAAAGGCGCAGGGATCCGTGGAAAAAAGCGCTCAAAGCCAAATAACAAAGCAAGGGTGACCAATGCCACCGCCAAAGTGGTGAAAGATGTTTGCGGCAATTGCGTCACGATATTGAAAACGGTGTGAAAAAAGCCCTCACTCTCTACATGAAAACCTAATAATTTGGGTAATTGATCCAGCACTATCACTATCCCTACCCCAGCTTTAAAGCCTGTTAGCACGGGAGTAGAAATAAAATTGGCGACAAAACCTAACCGCAATACTGACGCTAAAATCAAAATCAAGCCGACCAAAGCGGTCAAGGTGACCGATGCCGTCAATAGCGCCTGAGGATCTCCATCAGGGACGACAAGCAACAACTGCACCCCAGTTAAAATACCTATCGTAGACGAGGTGCTCACACTCAGCACCTTTGAACTACCTAACACCGCGTAAATCAGCATAGGTAAAAATACGGTGTAAAGACCAACCGAAACAGGCAAGCCCGCAACAGTGGCAAAAGCCAGTGCTTTAGGCAGAACAACTGCCGCAACGGTTAAACCTGCAACAAGGTCAAAGCCCCAAGTTGATTTAGCATCAGTTTCCTTCTGAGCGCTCATTTTACATTCCAATGATTAATTATATATTGATGATTATATTATGAATCGTCCCAAAGTAAGAGCCATTAACTCAACGATTTCCAAGAAAACAATGGCTGAAATATAATTGGTAAATCAGGCTGATGAAGGCCTGATATATTGCCCCCTTAAGGGAACATATCAGGCTCAACAGTGGCTAGCGTTTTTTTTCAACAAAACGCTTAATTTATCTGACAAGACGTTGCTGAAAAAGCTTCATACTGACTGGGGTAAAATTGAGCTTGTAAATAATCACGAATATCATCGCTTAACTGTTGATGAAATTTACTACGATTAAAGCCCTTTGGATCCCGAGCCATGATGCCAACCTTGTCTTTAATTTCAGTTGGGAAAGGCGTTATAAATGAATAATGACCAGCATTAGGCACAACGCAATAAGTTAATAACGACTTATTTGCAAAGTTATTCACGATCACCTTAGAGTGGTATGGCTCCAGTAGTTCTTGATCTTTTTCTGCTTGTAGCAATAGCGTGGGCACGTTTACGTCTTCGAGTGCATTCTCGGCTTGGAACAACACCCCAACCGGAGCCATCAAAACAATGGCTTTAATCCGTTCATCTGAGTCGAACTCAAGTGATTTAGACTGCAACTTCTTTGCTCTTAGCGGCTGACAAATGGATGATTTATATTTACTTTGCCGACAATACTTAATGAGATGTTCGGTGTCACCATGGGCTCCCACGGCGGCAAGAGCAGTGTATCCGCCGGCAGCGTAACCTAATACCGCAATGCTTGCTTGGTCTATGTATTTTGCAATGGCCTTATCGGCCAAGATCACATCAAGAGTTTGGCTAATTTCATTGGGTCTATCATGCCAACTTTTCGTACTGCTCGCAGAAGAGTTTTGAAAGTTATCACTTGGATGAACCGGCGCCGCCACCATAAATCCAGCTTTAACGAGATCGAAAGCAATACTACGGTGCGCTAAGTTAGACCCCTTTGAGCCATGAGATATCACAACTAAAGGATATTTACCCGGTGCGATAACGGCATCTTTGGCTAAACGCATACTATAAGAGCCAACATTAATCACTTCATCTGGAGTGTGAGTTGGGAAAATTAATGCCACAGGAAAAACTTGCCCTGCTTTACTCGCTGCCACGTTATACTTCTTAAAACCTATATTATTTGCAGCTTTTGCGCTGGCACCATAGGCAAAAAGCGAAGTAAAAAACAACATAGCCGTAATCATTAACAGTTGCGTACGTTTCATTTCCCTTTCCTTATTCAATTGAACAGCGCAAGATCAGCAGAGTTGTAAGATGTTGTAAATTCTCAACTAGTATAGTGCTGAATAATTAGTTTTAACTACTTTTCAATTGCTCTGCGGAGCGAGAAATAGAAGGTTCATGCTCTCTTACCGTTATTGGCCCTCAGGCTTTAGTCATTTTAGTCGGCCACTATTCGTAGCTGTTTGCCAAACGACTGCCTGATGTTGCGGTAACCATTGGGCAATCGTTGGGCAAGTGTTAGACAGCCACTTAGCGGCTCATTAAATCACGCGTGTGAGGTTATTTACCCATACAATTCGCGTAATAAGTAACCGTGGCCGGCCAGTCAGAGAAAACGCCAATCACACCTACTTGCTGCGCCAGTACATCGAGTACTTCAAAGGTGTCGCCTTCGTTATCAATGGCATTGGCAATAGACTGGTGATACCAGCCGCCATTGGCTTTAGCCAGTAAGCCTGAGCGCTCTAATGTCCACGTTATGATGTCTAAATTAGCGGCTTTTGCTGCTTTAGCATATTCAGATGGCACTATGTTGCTATTGCTGTCTAAGGCGAGCAATACCCATAACGGCGGGGCAATGATGGTAACGCCATCGGCGGCCAGCTGCGCCATAGAGGGCGACCATGTATTGGCGTTTTGTGGGTCAAAGTCGGCTAGATCATAGCGATCATCCAAATACACGGCTTGCTTTGCAAACTCCGGCGCGTTGGCAATCCAATATTTTACGTCATCAAGATTAAACGATTGTGGGTAAACATCTGCAGCAGGAACGCCCGCAGCGGTATACTCGTCTAACATCTTTTGAGCATAATCTTGCTGGCTAAAGCCATCGAACGGCATATCGACACTGGCAGCTTTTAGCTCTGGAGTCATTTTTACCCCTGCCGCTTTAAACATGGCAATACTTTGCGCATGGGTCATTAAAGTGCCGTTACCCGAATATAAGTCGGTGCGCCATGATGGCGTACCTGCCATAAACTCTGCCACCGAAGTTGCATTTGGGTTACTGCCGTCCATTTTGCCTTCTAAGCTAAGAAACTCAGCTAAGGTGATATCACTGGTACAACAGGTGGCGCTGGCGGCAATCCCATTGGCAGGATCGGCTGGGGTGAAAGGCGATGAACATTTGCTAGCCAATTCCGGCACTGCCAAAATATTGGTGGTGGTGGCTAAATCACATTGTGAATGACGGCATACCAGTTCTTTATCTTTGGTAAAGGTAACGTCGCACTCCACTATCCCAGCGCCAGTATCAATCGCCGCTTGGTATGATTCCTTGGTGTGCTCCGGAAATTGCATTGCCGCACCGCGATGACCAATGGAAAAGTCACTGCGATAAAATGGCCCCGTTTTGCATTGCGCTAGCTTGGTTTTCAGCGCACCTTCTGCCATTTCATCGACTAAAAACAAAGGCCTTGGGCCAACTGTCACCGCGGTGGTCAGCTCAGTTGGTTTACTGGCATTCTGTTGCTGTGTGGTTGATGACACCGTGTCGTTGTCATCACAAGCGCTTAGCAGCATCACGCCACCAAACAACCCCAACACACCCCATTTACTTGTCCAATTGCTTAACATAACTTCGCTCCATGGCCTGATTTAATCTTTAGTTGGTAAAGCCTAACAAGCTAGGTGATTAATATGACGACCATAACAAATACGAATGAATGTTTTTTTAGTTTAACTGAGCGTTTTAATTGTAGTCATCATGTCGCACAGCACTTTGGTAAGGGGAAAGGTTAAGGAACACTATATTAGCTTAAATCTACGCTGAAGAGACTGGGCTCCGACAACTTGCTGCCCCCAAGCATTAGCCGTAGGAGCGGTTTTTAAACCGTGAAAAACCTTATAAGACAGTGTATTACAACACTT
>NZ_JBKFDK010000024.1:0-70145 GCF_046452435.1 Motilimonas thetidivivens | reverse complement strand
TTAGATCGATCTGATTGAAAAAAGCTCTACCAACAAAGCAGAGCTTATTGAGGTGTAATTAAATACCTGTAATGAATTGTAGCGTTTCTTGAGCGTATGATTGAACGGTTTGTAGATCCAAACTTTGGATCTTAGTATCAAAACCGTCTGCGTGATGAAACGCCTTAGAAAATTCATTAATTTTAGTAATTTGGCTTATCTGATTGTGTGTATCGAAGAAGTGACTACTTGGATCTGTCTCATCTCGAATCATCGTAATCATATTACCTAGCCAAATACCCTCGTTAAACTCTCTAGGGTATAAAAAGCGTAGGTGTGCTTCTAAAATAGGGCGAATAGAACGAGCTACTTCAATCTTTGATTCATCTTTTGCGTCAGCAACAAAATCATAGAGCTTGTTATATTCTTTATGGTAAGAGTGAAGAACATGAGAGTCATAGTCGCTTCTTTCGATCATTTGACTAGATATGTATTGAGAACTATCACCTTTAAGAGGATCTGATTTTTTATATGACACATCAATCTCAAAGCACTTAGTATGTTGAGATAATATCGAGTATTTCTGAATCTCAGATAAGAAGAACGGATCGTGACTAAACACGATGGTTTGATAACCGTTGTTAATAAGCCTTTCGATCTCAACGATAGTTGCGTCTTTGCGGTAGTTATCTAAAGACGACATAGGATCGTCTAACACAATGATAGAATTGTCGCTATTTTCTTTAGCAAATTTAGACAAGAAGAATGCTAGAGCAAGAGCAGATCTATCCCCGAGACTAAGAACGTGCTCAAAAATGTGTTTGCTATCGTCTTCATTCTCAACAGACAATTCTTTGTCTATGAATGTAATGACATACTTAAGTCGAGTAGTGCCTCCTTTACCTCTGTTATCTGTATTAAGTTCTTTGATTCGTATCATTGAATGAAAGTTTTTCAATAGCTGATTGATAGATTCTTTGTGTTTTTTAATGCTATCTACCTGGGCTTTATTAATTTCTTCTTTAAGCTTTTGAATTGTTTTTGATTTGCAATATTTTTCATCAGCCAGAGATTTGTGATTAGCTAAATCTTCAACAACTTCTGTCTCGAAACGCATCTTGGTTACTTTAATGCTTTCAATCTTGGCTTGAAGAGCTTGAGTTGAACCAGTGTCTAGTTCATTCAAAAACTTAGTAACTTGCTCGTTAAATTCTTGCACTTCACTGTTGTATGCCGAGAAATCAAACCCATCGAAAATACTATCGAATAGTTGATTGAATTTAGTGAAATCAGTTTCTAACAATAAGTCTTTTTTCTTCTCTTTGATCAGGTTGACACACTCAAGTACGATTGATGTTGACAAAGAATTAAGGTCTTTAAAGTCATATTGAGGATTGAAGCCTTTGATGCGATCTGACCAAGCATTGATAATCTCACTATTGGACTTTACTAGAGCTTCTAATTCTTCAATTCTACAACCAATGTCTCTTACATCTAATTCGAACTGGTCACTATCAAGCTCGAACTTATCACTAGCTTTAGTATACGAATCACTTATAAATTCCTGATATAAAATAAAAATATTGGACTTTGATAGAGGTTGAGCGCAAAAAGGGCAATTGTTTGATTCGTTGACCAATTGAGTGCCCGTTTCAAGCCACCAAACATCACGCTCTTTAAGATTATTAGCAATATGCTGCTCAACTTTATCTTGTGCTTCTTTTGAAAGACTCTCGATATTCAGCGTGAAAACGTTTGTATCTAAATCTGGCTTAGCCAGAGCTAGGGGAGAAAGCTTTTTGCGTCTTTTGTAGTGTTCTACACTCTTCAAATCTTGGATTTGAGCTTCAAGAGTTGCAATCTCTGCATCAGCATTGGGAATAACTTTTATCCTACTGATTTGATTAACATTTTTGCTGGGGAATTTAGCTGTAAGTCGTATTTCAATTTCGCGTTGCTTAAGAGTGAGACCGGATATTTCTGTTTTAAGCGTAACAATCTCTTGTTCTTTTAGTACTGATACCTTACCTAATGAAAACTCATAATAATTAGTGAGTTGACTACGATCTTTAGCATTAGGAATATAAAGATTACTATCAATAAACTCTTGATTGAATACTTGGAAATTGAACGGAGTTTGAAGCGAATTCAGCGTTACGTTTGCACCGCCAACTCGAAGAGAGAGAACTGGCACACCATTAGACTCAAGAGGCTTTAACGCTTCTATCGCTGCTTTGTCTGTTTCATTGATGAAATTAAAGATCTTACTTAACGTAGACTTACCAGATCCATTTCGCCCGTAAATCAGGTTTAGCTTATCAAACCCTTGAGATAAGCCTCCCTTATGTTGCCATTGTTTGATATTTTCAATCTTTATTATTTTTTCTAGCATTTATCATCTTTTAAGTTACTTGTACTTCGTTGTACAAAGTGAATATACGACTATAGGCATACTAACATAGTTATCTATGTTTAAAATTGTATCTAACTCAAAGAGTTGAGGAACTGTTTAGAAAATTGCTAATTAATAGTTTTTAGCAAAAATATCACGGCCTAATTACCCACTCATCAATCATATCAGCCCAGTCTTGCAGCATGGCGGTGCGTTGCTCGCGGTATTCGGCCTTGTTATACACTGCCCTGACGCCCTTTTGTTCATGGGCGAGGCATTTTTCAATCCAGTCAGTGTTGTAACCCGCCTCGTGCAATAAGGTGCTAGCGGTGCGGCGTAGATCATGGGGGCCAAATTTAGCGAGGTCTTGGCCATCTTTTTGCGCGGCTTTATAAGTTAGCGTCAGCACTTTGTTGAGGGTTGCACTGCTCATCGGGGCATCGGAGTCATAACGTGATGGCAAGATATAATCTGAGCCGCCGGAAAAGGTTTTTAGGGCGATAAGGAAGTCGATGACTTGGCGAGATAGAAACACCAAATGCGGGTTGCGCCGTTTCATCCGCTCTTTTGGGATAGTCCAAAGGGCTTCACTGAAATTAATCTCGTCCCAAGTGGCATTGGTTAGCTCACTTTTTCGTACCATAGTGAGCAATAGCAGCTTTACCGCTACTCGGATAGTCGGAGTGGTGCCTACTTGCTCAAGGTAACGATACATTAAACCGATTTCTTGCGGGGTTAAGGTGCGATCCCTTGGCTCAAATTTAGCGATACTAGCAGGGCGCACACGATCAGCGGGATTTTCAACTTTTTGGCCACGCTCGATGGCCCAGCGAAATACTTGTAACACAATATCACGGGCATGAACGGCAGTGGCCGGTGCGCCGCGCTCTACTATGGTATCGGTGAGTGCCCGTAGGTCTTCATGGGTGATTTCTGTCAGCTTTTGATTACCAAACTTAGATTTAAGCTCCCGCTCATACACAGAGCGGCGCATATCGCGCGTTGAGTCGGCCATTTGATAACCCCTAAGCCATTTGTCTGCCCAGGCTGCAAACGTCTCGGTATCCTTTATCCGCGATTTACTGCGGGCTTTTTCTTTGGCTGGTGACTTGCCCAATGCAATCACCTTCTTTGCTTCGATTAATCGCTCTCTGGCTTCTGCTAGCGTTATTGTAGGATAGCGACCAAAGGTGATGGTTTCTTGTCTGCCGCTGATGGAATAGTTGTACCGAAATGAGGCGGTGCCTGCTTTGGTCACGGCCACATAAAGACCGTCACGGTCGTTAACTTTGTAAAGTTTATCGCGGGGTTTGAGGCTGCGTAGTTTGGTATCGGTAAGCATGGGCGCGCTCCATCGGCGTAAGCCATTGTCGTGTTTTAGTTCGGATTTAATACCATGCTGAAAACTGACCATGAATTAATATGAATCGCATTTAAATACAATCACTTAATCATTTTCGATACCATGTTAATGAAACAGCCAGTTACATGGTATCAGGTATTTTTTAATGGTATTGAGTTTGATAATACCCCGCGAAATACCCCTGTCAAACCGTGCTTGGTGTTGCTAGGTAGTGCTAGATTTGCCTAGGTTAAAAACAAAAAAAGTCCGCAGTTACGCGGACTTAAGTATGATTTATTGCTTGTTAGTGCCAGTACTTGCTAGACGGAGGATTATTCCCACTCAATCGTCGCTGGCGGCTTACCTGAGATATCGTAAACCACGCGAGAGATACCATCGATTTCGTTGATGATACGGTTTGATACGTGGCCAAGTAGCTCGTAAGGTAAGTGTGACCAACGCGCGGTCATAAAGTCGATGGTTTCAACGCAGCGTAGCGATACAACCCAATCGTATTTACGACAGTCGCCCATTACGCCTACTGAGCGTACTGGTAGGAATACCGTAAACGCTTGGCTCACTTTATGATAGAGATCGGCTTTGCGTAGCTCTTCAATGAAGATAGCATCAGCGCGGCGCAGTAGGTCACAGTATTCTTTTTGGATTTCACCAAGTACGCGTACACCTAGGCCCGGTCCTGGGAATGGGTGGCGGTATAACATGTCGTAAGGTAGGCCTAACTCCAAGCCAATTTTACGCACTTCGTCTTTAAACAATTCGCGAAGTGGCTCAACTAAGCCCATTGCCATATCTTCTGGTAAGCCACCCACGTTGTGGTGTGATTTGATCACATGGGCTTTACCGGTTTTAGACGCAGCTGATTCGATAACGTCTGGGTAAATGGTACCTTGCGCTAACCATTTTGCATTTTTTAGCTTCTTCGATTCTTCATCAAATACATCAACAAAAACATGGCCGATGGTTTTACGTTTTTGCTCTGGATCTGATTGGCCTTTTAGCGCGTTTAAGAAACGGTCTTCGGCTTGAACGTGTACGATGTTTAGACCGAAGTGGTTACCAAACATGTCCATCACTTGCTGGCCTTCGTTTAAACGCAGTAAGCCATTATCTACGAATACACAGGTCAGCTTGTCACCAATGGCACGTTGTATCAGCATAGCAACCACAGATGAGTCAACGCCGCCGCTTAAGCCTAGGATAACTTCGTCGTCACCGACTTGCTCTTTGATACGCGCAACCGCATCTTCGATGATGCTAGCAGGTGTCCATAGGCATTCACACTGACAGATATCTTTAACAAAGTGCTCAAGCATACGCGCGCCTTGGCGAGTATGGGTCACTTCTGGGTGGAATTGCACGCCGTAGAATTTTTTCTCTTCGTTGGCCATCGCGGCAAACTGACAGGTTGCGGTTTTAGCAACTTGGCTAAAGCCAGCAGGAATAGCGGAAACTTTGTCGCCGTGGCTCATCCACACATCTAGCAGTGCATTACCGTTTTGTGCAACCGCATCTTCAATGGCTTTAAATAGGCTACAGGTTTCTAATACTTCAACTTGGGCGTAACCAAATTCGCCTTCGCCTTCGCCCTTGATAACCTTACCGCCCAATTGCTCAGACATGGTTTGCATGCCGTAACAAATACCTAGTACAGGTACGCCCGCATTAAATACATATTCAGGTGCGCGTGGTGAATTAGGTGCAGTGACGCTCTCTGGACCACCCGCTAACACGATACCATTTGGTGCAAAGTCCTTGATATCTTGCTCTTCTACGTCCCAGCTCCATAACTCACAGTAAACACCAATTTCACGGATACGACGTGCAATCAGCTGTGTGTATTGAGAGCCAAAATCTAAAATTAGTATGCGATGTTCGTGAATGTTATTGCTCATAATTGGCAATTGCTCCAGCAAAAATAACAAAGACGGCTGGGTAGCCGCCTTAAAACTATAGGGGTTATGACTTAGCCTAAACGGTAGTTAGGCGCTTCTTTACTAATCGTAACGTCATGTACATGGCTTTCACCCATGCCCGCGCTCGTGATTTTCACAAACTGCGGTTTAGTGCGCATTTCTTCTATGCTGGCAGAGCCTGTCAGACCCATTGCCGAGCGTAGGCCACCCATCTGTTGATGGATGATTTCTTTTAGGCGGCCTTTGTAAGGTACGCGACCTTCGATACCTTCTGGTACCAGTTTGTCTGCAGCGTTATCCGATTGGAAATAACGATCAGATGAACCTTTAGACATCGCGCCCAGTGAACCCATACCACGGTATGACTTAAATGAACGACCTTGGAATAGGATAACTTCACCCGGAGCTTCTTCCGTACCAGCGAACATGCTGCCCATCATCACACAGCTTGCACCAGCAACGATGGCTTTTGCGATGTCACCAGAGAAACGGATACCACCGTCAGCGATAACAGGGACATCTGTTCCCGCTAAGGCTTCTACTGCATCAGAAATAGCGGTAATTTGTGGTACACCACAACCGGTTACGATGCGAGTAGTACAGATAGAGCCAGGGCCGATACCTACTTTAACTGCATCAACCCCTGCGGCTACTAGGGCTTTAGCGCCTTCACCTGTGGCAACGTTACCACCGATGATTTGTAGATCTGGGTAAGTTGCACGCGTTGCCTTGATGCGATCAAGTACGCCTTGTGAGTGACCGTGTGAAGAGTCAATTAACAGCACGTCAACACCAGCTTCAACTAGCGCTTTAATGCGCTCTTCGTTACCTTCACCAGCGCCAACAGCTGCGCCTACACGTAAACGACCTAGCTCGTCTTTACATGCATTAGGTTTACGCTCGGCTTTTTTGAAATCTTTTACTGTGATCAAGCCTTTTAGCTTGAACTTGTCATCCACAACAACCACTTTTTCGATGCGATTTTCGTGCATCACGCGGATAACTTCTTCACGAGAAGCATCAGGACTTACCGTGACAAGGCGCTCTTTAGGCGTCATCACAGCAGAAACAGGTTTCGCTAGGTCTTCTTCAAATACCACGTCACGACCAGTAACAATACCCACCACTTCGTCGCCATTTTCTACCACAGGGTAACCCGCAAAACCGTGGTGCTCGGTTAGTGCTTTAATTTCACGTAAGGTCATTTGTGGGGTAACGGTAACAGGTGCTGAAACCACACCACTTTCGTAGATTTTAACTAAGCGAACTTGCTCAGCTTGGGCTTCGATAGACATGTTTTTGTGGATAAAACCAATACCGCCTTCTTGCGCTAAAGAAATAGCCAAGCGCGCTTCGGTTACCGTATCCATCGCGGCCGATACAACTGGAATATTAAGGGAGATCTTACGTGTTAAACGGGTTTTTAAACTAGCCGTATTAGGTAAGACAGTAGAATGACCTGGTACAAGTAGTACGTCATCAAAGGTTAAAGCTTCTTTTGCGATTCTTAGCATTGCAATATCTCAACAGCGGTTGGGAGTAGAATATTGCGACGGGATTATATGGCTTTGTCACACTTTTAACAAATACAATTTTCATAATTTTCCATATTTTTGTAAGCCTTTGGCGTCATTAGTGCATTTATGGTTACAATAGCGTGAAACCTCACTTGCTTAGTAATTCGTGGTAATTAAAGTGCAATCTATTTATAGCGTTAGTCGATTAAATAAAGAAGTTAAACAACTACTCGAAACAGGCCTAGGCACGGTTTGGCTCAGTGGCGAAATTTCTAACTTAACCATGGCCGCCTCAGGTCACTGGTATCTAACCTTAAAAGATGACCAAGCCCAAGTGCGCTGTGCCATGTTTCGAGGTGCCAATAGTAAAGTGAGTTTGCGGCCTAAAAATGGCTTACAAGTGTTGGTACGCGCCAAGCTTAGCCTATATGAGCCCAGAGGCGATTATCAGCTGATCCTTGAGTCTATGGCTCCTGAGGGTGAAGGCTTATTACAACAAGCTTTTGATGCGCTCAAATTTAAATTAGCTGCGCAAGGCCTGTTTGCCAGCCAACATAAGCAAGCGTTACCCGCCCACCCGACTCGCGTGGGTTTGATCACCTCGGCAACGGGCGCTGCGGTGCACGATATTTTGTCGGTATTGAAGCGCCGTAACCCAAGCTTACACATCATTATCTACCCGAGCCAAGTACAAGGCAAAGCGGCCACACCACAACTGATAAATGCCATCCAATTAGCCAACCAGCGCAATGAGGTTGATTTATTGGTATTGGGTCGCGGCGGCGGCTCGATGGAAGATTTATGGTGCTTTAACGAAGAAGCCTTGGCGCGCGCGGTATTTGACTCAACACTGCCTATAATTAGTGCGGTGGGTCACGAGGTTGACGTAACCATTTGTGATTTTGTTGCCGATGTTCGCGCCGCTACATCATCGGCCGCCGCTGAGTTACTCAGCCAAGACGCCCAGTACTGGAACAACCGGATCAGCGAGCAGCAACATCGTCTCAAGCAAGGCATGCTCTCTATTCTGAACAAGTTGGCCAATCAGTTAAAACAGCAGCAATTAATGCTCACTCATCACGAGCCTAGAGCTAAGTTACAATTGCAAGCGCAGCGGTTAGACGAGCTTGAATTAAGGCTGCATCGAGGCCTTAGACATATGCTGAGCCTGCGCCAAACCAAGCTAAGCAATTTACAAAATAGATTAAGCCAAACTCAACCTTTACAACGGATCTCGCGCCTGCAAGTCCAGCATGAACAACTTTGCCAGCGGCTAACGCGGGGCATGACCTCATACCTTAAGCAAAGTCAGCAACAACAAAAAGCCCTGCTCCAGCAGCTTCACACTGTGAGTCCTTTAGCCACATTAGCCCGAGGTTACTCGATTACCACAGATAGCCAAGGCAAGGTAATAGATAACAGTGAACAATTAAGCCAAGGCGACTTGATCACCACGCGATTTGCCCAAGGTGAAATCGTTGCTAAGGTGCAATAAATAACAAAATGATGCGATTGCAACTTTAATACCAATAACTTAGTTCGCGTTGCAAAGCTTGATATCAGACAATAATAAGTCTTATTTGATTAATTTTAGTGTCGCTTTTTCATTCACTATACTGGCCAAACACTACTATATAAGTATGGAGCGAGTTATTCCTAGATGCTGTTGCATGGATCTTTGCAAAGGGTAAGGCAATCCACCTAGTCGGTGGAAACTGGGGGTTAACCTTTGCAATACAGTGACAAAGTAACTCTCTCAATTAGGCGATCGACAGATCTCAATGACTTAGTCCCTATGTTACTCAATTGTCAGGCTGTAACGTTTGATGGGATGAATATAACTGAGGAGGCACATCATGGATAACTCACGCGCTCGTAGCCCATACCTAACCGAGGAAGAAAAAGTAGAGCACAAAATTCATCTTGCGCAAGATCATCTTCATCAAGCTGAGCATATGATGCAAGAAGCAAAAGTTGAGTTAGCAAACGCGCTACATGAGCAAGAGATAATCGACTTGGAAAGGGATTTATAGATTTAACAGATAGGGAACTTGCTCGTAAGAGCAAGTTCCACTTGTTTGTAACTTAAAGGGGATTATTAGGAGATTATTGAGCAAGCTCGCTTAATCTGTAGTCAGCACTCGACTTAGACTTCATCTCATTACAACTGTTACAGAAAAAATCAACCGCACCACACGCTTTAAGCAGCTCTAAACGCTCACCACATTTATCGCAGTGCACTTGTGCCTGATAGGTTTTGTCACACTTTTCACAGTGATACGTAAACTTACCTAAATAGTTCATCTGTTCATTACAGCTAGGACATGCCAAGGCTTTCATCTTCACCTCCGGTTACTTTTTATGAAACTTCATCATCCGCTTACGTTTACGCTCTTGCGATGCGGTGAGTTTATTCACTTTGCCAGCAAACGGGTTTTCACCTTCTTTAAACTCAACGCGAATAGGTGTACCCATTAAATTCAACGACTTTCTAAAGTAGTTGATCAAGTAACGCTTATAGGCATCAGGCAGTGCAGACACTTGGTTACCATGCACAATAATACGTGGCGGGTTATACCCCCCCGCGTGAGCATAGCGCAATTTAACTCGACGTCCTTTCACTAATGGTGGCTGATGATCTTCTGCCGCCATTTGCATGATGCGCGTCAGCATAGAAGTTGATACACGTTTCGTCGCCGAGGTGTACGCCTCTTGTACCGACTCAAACAAGTGACCCACTCCGGTGCCGTGCAAAGCAGAAATAAAGTGCACGCGAGCAAAGTCGATAAAGCCTAGACGGCGATCAAGTTCGCTCTTAACTCTGTCTTTCACTTCTGAATCAATGCCGTCCCATTTGTTGATAACCACAATCAAAGAGCGACCAGCATTAAGGGTGTAACCCAATAAGCTTAAGTCTTGGTCTGAAATATTTTCACGCGCATCAATAACCAGCATCACCACGTTAGCATCTTCAATGGCTTTGAGGGTTTTAATAACCGAAAACTTTTCTACCGTTTCATAGACTTTTTTACGACGTCTAACCCCAGCCGTATCAATCAGGATGTACTCGCGATCATCGCGTTTCATTGGGATATAAATACTGTCACGCGTGGTGCCCGGTGCGTCATAAACAATCACGCGCTGCTCACCAAGAATGCGGTTTGTCAGAGTTGATTTACCCACATTTGGACGACCAATAATGGCTAGCTTAATCGGCATATCAGCAAAAGCTTGCTCTTGCTCAGCGATTTGCGCTTGTTCCAAAGCATCAAGCTGCGCTAAATCGACTTCAGACAGGTCATCGTTTTGATCAAGCTCTGATTCTGCCAATGGCTCTGCTTCAGGCGTAAACTCGTCAAAGTCTTCAAACGCCTTTTCAATCAGTGAGCGAACCCCTTTACCATGCGCTGCCGCAATCTGATAAACCTCACCTAGGGCTAGCTTATAAAACTCACCCACGGCTGAGTCAGCATCAATGCCGTCGGTTTTGTTCGCCACCAGAAAGACTTTCTTTTCTTGTTTGCGTAGATGCATAGCAATAGCTTCATCTGCCACCGTTAAGCCAGCGCGCGCATCAACCAAGAAGAATACCGCATCGGCTTCTTCTATTGCCTGTAATGATTGGCCTGCCATTAGGGCATCAATGCCTTCTTCATCACCTGTAATACCGCCGGTATCAACGACGATGAAGGAATAATCAGCAACATTAGCCTGACCATATTTGCGGTCGCGGGTTAGGCCGGGAAAATCGGCAACTAATGCATCCCGCGTGCGAGTTAGTCGGTTAAATAAGGTAGATTTGCCAACATTTGGGCGCCCCACCAGAGCAAGCACAGGTAACATCTTAATAATCCTATAAATAACAAAGGCCCCTTATAATAAGGAGCCATATAACAAAGGTGACAATCTGGCTGTTAAGGACGAGCCAGAGCGATCACTTTACCACTTCGAGTTTGGACGATGACTTTATCACCATACACAACTGGCGCAGTATATAAACCATCGCTGTCCAGATTTTGCTGGGCAACAAATTTACCATCACGATCTAACCAATGCAGATAACCTTCCGCATCGCCAACCACAACATAGTCTCCTACCACAACCGGCGCGGTGAGATTACGATATTCAAGTTGGGTATTACTCCAAACTTGCGCACCCGTGCGGCGATCAACAGCATAGATATGGCTTTTCTCATCGGTTAAATACAAATTAAAACCACTGATAGCCATTGAATTGTAAGCAGAATAATTACGCTTCCAAACTGGCTCTGCCGATTGTAAGTCGAAGGAAACTAAATCACCATTATAGGCAATAACATAAGCCGTGGCGCCCACAATAATAGGTTTAGCATCCACATCAACAATACGCTCTAACTCAGTGGCCCCTTTAGGCACCGCGATACGACGCTCCCAAACAGGGATGCCGGTTTCAGCAATAACGGCAACAAATTTACCATCGGCGCGGCCATACAAGATTGCACCGCCGGCTTCAACGGGCTCCGACGCGCTACGCAAGGTTAATGCCGGCTGGTCAAAGTCGAGTTGCCAAACGCGTTCGCCGCTATATTCCTGAAACGCATACAAATCACCTTTGCTGTTGTGAACAATAACGCGTCCACCTTCAACCAAAGGTTTAGCGATTACCTCACCGCCAGTATTACTCACCCAGCGTACTTCACCGGTTTCAGCATCGATAGCAAACAACTGCGCATTTTCTGTACCAACATAAATGGCGTCATAGCTGGCTGTGATAGCGCCAGATATTCTTGCGCTTTTGTTAAGGGCATTGGATTCATGCTTACTAATATCAATCATCCACAGTTGTTTGCCAGAGTTAACGTCTAAAGCTTTGATTAAACCTTCACGATCGGCGACAAACACTTGGTTGCCAATAAAAGCGGGCTGTAATTGGGAGTAAAAATGCTCTACCCCATCACCAACAGATGCACTCCACTCGTTCACTGGCTCATAAGACTGAACGATGACGGGCAATTCAGCCATCACCACGCTGTCTTCCTCGGAATCGAACAAAGAGCACGCTTGTAGCATCAAACCTGATGCGCAGACTAGCGTGACCTTTTTCAACCAATTATCCATTCACAACCTCATCAGTGGTGGTGTCTTGTAATAACGCTGCAGGTTGAGCCAAATCATCAAGTTTGATTTTTAATGCAGGATTACCTGCTTCACCACCCGCGATAACAGCCGCTTGGTAAGCAGCTCTAGCTTGGTCAAGCTGACCTTGTTGCAGGAAGATATCACCCTTAGCTTCTTCGGCCTTAGCTTTAAAGGCTTCATCTTTAACTTCACCTAGGGTGGCTAAAGCAGCATCGAATTGTTTTAACTCAGCCTGAACGCGTGCCAATCTTAGATTAACGGCAGGTAATAGGATTTCGCTCGCTTTGTTCTTTTTCAACCAGTTAAGTTGGTTAAGAGCAAGTTCAAAGTCCCCTTTGTCGACCGCAGATTTAGCTAACATCATGGCTGCTAACGCGCCGTAGTTATTATCTGAGTTTTGTTCGATAAAGGTTTGGGTTTTCACCCAAGCATCATCACTGCCACTTTCTAGCACTTCAACAGCTTGGCTATAGGCTTGTGATGCGGCTTCTTGACCTGCAATTTTTTGTTCATTGTAGTAACGCCAGCCCCATAATGCGCCTAGGCCAACAACAGTACCAAAAATCACCGCAGTACCGTTTTCTTTCCACCAATTCTTTATCGCATCAACCTGTTGTTCTTCGGTTTCGTAACCTACCACGTTATACCCCTTTATTCTCAAGCATCATTGCGACGACATCAGCCATGGCTGTCTGTGCAACGGTTTGTTGTTCATTCTTCCCTGTTAAATCTTTGATGGTCACTTGCTGCTCTGCCATTTCTGACTCACCTAAGATCAACGCGATACGGGCGCCGGATTTATCAGCACGTTTCATTTGTTTCTTAAAATTACCGCCACCGCAATGGTTCATCACTTTAATACTTGGCAGCGCTTGGCGCAATTGCTGAGTAAGCAACATACCTTGAATATCTGTGCCCTCGCCCACTAATACCGAATAAACATCGACCGCAGGTGCCACATCTTGGTTGAGCTCTAAGGTTTCTAGCATTAACACTAAACGCTCTAGGCCCATCGCAAAACCTACCGCAGGGGTTGCTTTGCCGCCAATTTGCTCAACGAGACCATCATATCGGCCACCGGCACAAACCGTGCCTTGAGAGCCCAGACTTTGCGTTACCCACTCAAATACGGTGCGGTTGTAGTAGTCTAAGCCGCGCACTATCTTTTCATTCACCACGTATTTCACGCCCGCCGCATCTAAAATCTGACACAGTTTGGCAAAGTGCTGCTTAGACTCTTCGTCTAAGTAATCGGATAGCTTAGGTGCATCCACTAAGATAGCCTGAACTTGTTCATTTTTGGAATCAAGAACACGTAAAGGATTAGTGTGCATGCGACGTTTAGAATCTTCATCTAGCGCATCTTCATGCAAAGACAAAAAAGCCACGAGCGCATCACGGTAAACGGCGCGCGCTTCATTTGAGCCTAGGGAGTTTAATTGCAGCTCCACATGTTCGCTAATACCCAGCTTTTGCCAAAACTGCGCCGTCATCAAAATCACTTCGGCATCAATATCAGCACTGGCCATGCCAAAAACTTCTACACCAAACTGGTGAAATTGACGGTAGCGGCCTTTTTGCGGGCGCTCATGACGAAACATAGGACCTATGTACCACAAGCGGCGCTCTTGATTATATAGCAAGCCATGTTCGTTACCCGCACGTACGCATGACGCGGTACCTTCAGGACGAAGGGTCAGGCTATCGCCATTACGATCATCAAAGGTGTACATCTCTTTTTCAACGATATCAGTTACTTCACCGATAGAGCGTTTGAATAAATGGGTGCTTTCAACAATCGGCATTCTAATTTCAGAATAGCCATAACTGCTGACGACTTGCTTGAGAATATTTTCTACTTTTTGCCACACTGGCGTTTGTTCGGGTAAACAATCGTTCATCCCGCGAATAGCTTGGATCGATTTGGCCACTTGAAATTCCGTTGTTATTAAGATGATGGCTGGAAATTAGCAGGCATTATAGGGATTTTTGCTAGCCAGGTAAAACCTGGCTAGTCGTGAATGCAGTAATTACTGGTTTTGAATTTCTATTTTTTTACTTGGATCAAGGGTAGATACCCGAGCGCGGATTTTAGCTTCTAATAACTCGACTAATTTGTCGTTATCAAAACGCTCTTTTTGCCTAACGCCATCCTCATAGTAACCACTTTTGTTGCTGCTACCTGTGATGCCTAAATCGGAGATAAGCGCTTCACCCGGCCCATTGACCACACAACCTATGATAGATACATCCAGTGGGGTAGAAATGTCTTCTAGGCGTTGCTCAAGAGCGTTGACGGTATTGATTACATCAAACTCTTGGCGTGAACAACTTGGGCAAGCAATAAAGTTGATACCGCGACTGCGAATACGCAGCGATTTCAAAATATCATAGGCCACTTTGATTTCTTCAACGGGATCGGCAGCTAACGAAACACGCAAGGTATCACCGATACCTTCAGCAAGCAGCATGCCTAAACCCACGGCTGACTTAACCGAGCCACTGCGTAAACCGCCCGCTTCAGTGATGCCTAAATGAAGTGGCTGCACAATTTGTTTGGCCAACAAGCGATACGCACCCACGGCTAAAAACACATCGGATGCCTTCACGCTGACCTTGAACTGGTCAAAGTTCAATCTATCTAAGATATCAACATGACGCATGGCTGATTCCAATAAGGCTTCAGCGGTCGGCTCGCCGTATTTTTCTTGAATGTCGCGCTCTAATGAACCGCCATTCACCCCGATGCGAATAGGTATATTTTTATCTCTAGCACAATCGACCACGGCGCGAATACGGTCTTCGCGACCTATGTTGCCGGGATTAATACGTAAACAATCGACACCGTATTCAGCAACTTTAAGGGCAATACGATAATCAAAATGAATATCGGCTACCAGTGGCACCTTGACTTGCTGCTTGATCAGCTTAAACGCTTCGGCCGCGTCCATGGTAGGCACAGAAACACGCACGATATCGGCGCCGACATCTTCAAGGGATTTGATTTGCTTAACCGTTGCCTCAACGTCTGTGGTGCGAGTATTGGTCATGGATTGCACCGCAATCGGCGCGTCGCCGCCTACGGGTACATTACCCACCATGATTTGCGTACTGTGACGACGTTTAATCGGAGATGTTTGATGCATAACTCGTTATTCTTTTACCGGTAATTCAAAACGCGCAATTTTGCCCGCTTTATACTGAGACATATCGTAAGTTTGACCATTGTAAGTAATCGCCACGGCTTTAGGTGCACCGATAGTGAATTTAACCGGTGCCTTGCCAGTTAATGTCAAACTTGAACCCTTTTCTCTTACACCTATGGCTAAGGTTTTATCATCCGCATCGGTCACTTTGATCCAACAGTCGTTAGAGAAAGTTAAATCAATGTTTAGCACAGAATTATCAACCACAGGCGCTGTCGTTGGCTCACTTTGTTGTTCTTGCGTTGCCACGTCGCTCGCTTGCTCAGCGCCAGTTTCGCTGTCATTACCCGCAACTGTTTGTTCTTGCTCAGCTGACTCATTCGCATCAGTGGCATTATTCGTATCTGCGTTTATATCAAGCGGGATCTCTTGAGGTAATACCGCTTCGGCTTGCTCAGTCACTTCTTGCTGAATGGGTAAATCTTGAGTGGCATGATCTGGCTCAATTGAAGCAATAATGCTTTCACTGACAAGTTGATCCGATGTCGCCGGCTCCAAACTCGCCTTTTGCAACCACCACCAAACCAGCATCCCGACTAACGCAGCACCAATCGCCCAACTTACCCAAGTCAATCGGTTGTTGTGCGCTTCTTGCTGGGTACGCTGAGAGAAACTTTGCATCGGCGTGTTGTTAGGCTCTTTAATCCCTAAGCTGTAATAGGCATTTAAAATTTCTTCTTCACTGATGCCTAAGATCCTGGCATAAGCTTTGAGGTAGCCTTTGATAAAGGTGGGCGACACTTTAGGATCAAATGTTTCATTTTCGATGTCATTGATATTGTGCGCGCGCAGGTTAAGACGAGCCGCTATATCGGTTACCGTCAAACCTTGTTTTTCACGCTCTGCACGCAGCATAGGACCTGGTCCACTTGGGCCAAGATCTTGAATTTCTTCTGGGGAATTATTTTCAGTATTCATTTTTTAAGTATTTTTGTGACTCAATCGACTGAGGAAATTTATTGACTAAACGTCTGCCAAAAGATCTGACTGCCGTTTCACGATTTTGAGCTGATTCTAGGCGGATCCAAGTCCACAAACTTTGTGGCGAATCCTGCGCTACTTTTTGATACTGCAAAAGTACGTTACGCGCATCTTCATACTTTTCTTGAGTGACATAAATCGATGCAATCTCAACCAAAGACACAGGCTTTCTTGGACTGTGCGATAACGCGTTATTAAAATAAATTAAAGCTTTATCAAGATTACCCGCTTGTTTGGCACACAAGCCGGCATTTTCGTAGGTGTCACCCACTCTCACATAAGTGCTAATGCTCACTGCTTTGAGGAATTGTTCTTCGGCTGCTTGGTATTGTTTCTCGCGACATAAAAATGTGCCGTAGTTATTCATCGTATCGGCATCATTGCGGTCAAGTGATAAAGCTTGGCGATAAGATTTTTCAGCTAATCTTGGCTCATTGACTACTTCGTAGTAATAAGCCAGTGCCCGATATATTTCAGGATCGCGAGAATTGTAAGAGAGCGCTTTTTCTAAGTTAAACTTGGCTTGTTCGGTATTACCTTGTTGTAAATACTGAATACCTAATTGCATCCTTGCCTTAGCCGCACCGTCGTAATCCACGGTTTGGCTAACATTTTTTCCAGCCACTGTAGTTTCACTGACACAGCCCAGTAGACTCAATAAAACACTCGCACCTAGGAGAATTTTTTTCATACACCACAAGTATCTAACAAATTATTCTGTCATTGTGACGGAAATTGACTCGCCTTGCATCCGTTTTTTAGCTGTTCTTTTGGTTCTGTCTATCACATCGCCCACTAATTGACCACATGCCGCATCAATATCATCACCGCGCGTCTTACGAACCGTCACTGTGTAGCCATATTCTTGTAACACTTTGTTGAACCTATCAACGCGGCTATTACTGGGTTTAGCGTAATCCGATTCAGGGAATGGATTAAACGGAATCAGGTTAATTTTACAAGGTAAGTCTTTCACCAAGTGAGCTAGCTCATGAGCCAGATCCGTCGAATCATTATAATGATCCAATAACACGTACTCTATGGTGACTTTACCGCGGTTCGCTTTAGATTTAGCAATATAACGTCTAACGCCAGCTAAAAAGTCTTGGATATTGTACTTATCATTTATGGGCATCATCTCTGAGCGCAGCTGGTCATTAGGCGCATGTAAAGAGATAGCTAACGCAACATCAATTTTGTCACCCAAAATATCCAGCGCAGGAACCACACCCGATGTTGACACAGTAACGCGACGCTTAGACAAAGCAAAGCCTAGATCATCTAGCATCAGCTCCAAAGCCGGTACTAAGTTTTTCATATTAAGTAGCGGCTCACCCATCCCCATCATCACCACGTTGGTGATCGGCCGTTGACCTGTGCCATTGGCTTTTACCGGACCAATAATTTTGGCCGCGCGCCACACCTGACCGATGATTTCAGAAACCGATAGGTTGCGGTTAAAACCTTGTTGCGCAGTTGAACAAAATTTACATTCAAGGGCACAGCCAACCTGAGAAGAAACACATAACGTGGCTCTGTCCCCTTCAGGAATATAAACCGTTTCAACATCTTGGTTGCCCACTTTCATGGCCCACTTGATGGTGCCATCGGCACTGCGTTGTTCAAAGGAAACTTCAGGGGCTTGGATCACCGCTTTTTGTTTTAGCTTCTCACGCATTTGCTTGTTGATATTGGTCATTTCATCAAAATCATCAACACCAAAATGGTAAATCCACTTCATCACTTGGTCAGCTCGAAATGGCTTTTCCCCCATATCGGCGAAAAATTGACGCAAGCCGGCACGGTTTAAATCAAGTAGGTTAATTTTTTGATCAGACATAAGCTCTCACAGCGGTGGATTACAGCTAAAAATTGGTCGCGAATTGTACAAAGATTATAACGAGGTTACTAGAGCAGAATAAACAAAAAGCATTGGCTTAGCGAAGCACTAAACCAATGCGACCTATTTGCTTATGATTTTGTGGAGAAAATTTCATCGCTAGAGAAAAAGAAACTGATTTCACGTTGAGCAGATTCTGGGCTATCGGAGCCATGTACACAGTTTTCGCGCACCGATGTGGCAAAGTCTGCTCGGATCGTACCCGGAGCCGCTTCTTCAAAATTGGTTTTGCCCATGATTTCTCTATTTTTGGCAATAGCGTCTTCACCTTCAAGCACTTGTACCATGATCGGGCCTGAAGTCATAAAGCCGATAAGCGGTTCATAAAATGGACGTCCTAAATGTTCAGCATAGAAACCCGCTGCTTGCTCTGGATTTAGTTGCAGCATTTTGGACGCTACAATTTTCAATCCTGCTTGTTCAAAGCGCTGATAAATAGTGCCAATCAAATTACGTTTTACTGCATCTGGTTTGATAATAGAGAAGGTCGTTTCTACAGCCATGTACATCATCCTGTTCATTTCTTAGATATTTTAGAGCCACGATTATAGGCATAGCATTTGTTAAAGCCAAGTTAAGACGTGATGACGACCAAACTCTTCTTGCGTAATATTTGAAAACTCAAGGAGATAGTCTATTTCTTAAATATACCGATTTTACTATGTTCAGGCAGCCCATGGATGACGATATCCTAATTATCGATGATGACGAGCAGCTCCCGACCAGTGCAATCCAGCATTGGACGGTGTTAATTGTCGATGATGAATCAGAAGTACACCGCATTACCAAAGTGACCTTGAGTCAGTTTCGCTTTGATGGCAAAAGCATTCGTTTTTTACACGCCTACTCCGCCAGTGAAGCGCGGGAAATTCTACGCTCTGAGTCCGATGTTGCCTTGGTGTTACTTGATGTTGTCATGGAAACGGATGATGCCGGTTTGCAAGTGGTTAAGTATATTCGTGAAGAGCTAGATAACCACAGTGTGCGGATCGTCTTACGTACCGGGCAACCCGGTCAGGCTCCCGAAGACGATGTGGTTGAAAGCTATGACATTAACGACTACAAAGACAAAACAGAGCTCACGTCGCAAAAACTGCGCACCTTAATCAGAGCAAGCCTGCGCTCCTACCGCGACATTTGTAGTTTGCAGCGTAATAAGCGCGGTTTAGAAAAGGTTATCCAAGCTTCCAAGGGTATTTTTGAAAAAACCGCTCTAGAAAGCTTTGTCGAAGGCGCTTTGGAGCAACTAACCGCGCTGCTGGAGCTTGAAGACACCACCATCTACAACATCAAACATGCATACGAGCTCAAAGACGCAGAGTTGGAAATGCTGCATACCACCGCTGACGATAAAGATAGCGAAGGAGAATTGCAGCACCACCCCATTTTGCAGCTAGCCATTCAAGATAAAGCCAATGTATATCAAGAAAATGAAGTGGTCATTTATTGTAAAAACCCACGCCATAATCTGATTTTTCACATCGAAGGAACACGTGAGTTAGGCGATGTAGACATTCATCTACTCAATTTATTTACCGAAAACATCGTCGTTGCGCTTGAAAACATTCGCTTAAATGAAGTTATTGAAGACAACCAAAAAGAAATTATGTATCGCCTAGGCGAGGTTGTGGAAAGCCGCTCTAAAGAATCCGGTAGCCATGTTAAGCGCGTAGCAAACTACACAGCCTTGTTAGCTAGACTATCGGGGCTTGAGCCTGAGCAAGTAGAAACCTTAAAACAAGCGTCGCCATTACATGATATCGGTAAGGTTGGGATCCCAGATGCGGTGCTGAACAAACCCGCCAAACTCGATGCTGACGAATGGGAAATAATGAAGACCCATGCCAAGCTAGGCTACGATATGCTTTATGACTCCGATATCCCGCTTCTACGCACTGGTGCAGCCATTGCTATGTATCACCATGAAAAGTGGGATGGCAGTGGTTATCCCAACGGCCTTAAAGGCGAAGACATTCCTATCGAGGGTAGACTGACCGCATTAGCCGATGTGTTCGATGCGCTTGGCTCAAAACGTTGTTACAAGGAGCCTTGGGGAATTGAAGAAATAATGGATTTGATTAACAGCGAGTCAGGTAAACACTTTGACCCTAGCTTAGTCAAATTGCTCAATGATAATCTGGGTTTATTTTTGGAGATTAAAGGCAAGTATCAAGATTAGAGGCGTTTGCTTGGCTGATACGATATTGGCGGAGCGGACGGGACTCGAACCCGCGACCCCCGGCGTGACAGGCCGGTATTCTAACCAACTGAACTACCGCTCCGCTATATGTATCAAATTTTGCTTTAACTGATTGAGATGTTGGCGGAGCGGACGGGACTCGAACCCGCGACCCCCGGCGTGACAGGCCGGTATTCTAACCAACTGAACTACCGCTCCGTTATCTTAATCAATTTTTATACTATTTCTGGCGGAGCGGACGGGACTCGAACCCGCGACCCCCGGCGTGACAGGCCGGTATTCTAACCAACTGAACTACCGCTCCGAAGAAATAATATTGCATGTTTGTTGGCGGAGCGGACGGGACTCGAACCCGCGACCCCCGGCGTGACAGGCCGGTATTCTAACCAACTGAACTACCGCTCCATAACAAACATTTTTAGATAATTGGCGGAGCGGACGGGACTCGAACCCGCGACCCCCGGCGTGACAGGCCGGTATTCTAACCAACTGAACTACCGCTCCGTATTATCTATATTCAACTTTGACTTTCATCTAGCTGTTGACGCTAACACATTGTAAGTGGCGGAGCGGACGGGACTCGAACCCGCGACCCCCGGCGTGACAGGCCGGTATTCTAACCAACTGAACTACCGCTCCACTACATCAACGCGCTGCTAATTTTCATTAGCGCTTCGTTGTGTGCGGCGCAGATAATACGTACATGCCCCTACCGAGTCAACAAAGAATGTGTAAAAAAATCGGAAAAATGACTGTTTGATTTCATATCGAACAATCTTTGTTGAAATTACATACAAGGTGGTGATATTTGCACCACAACGACCCCTTTTGGCTTCTTTATTTCTTGACTCTATGTGTAGAGAGTCGGTCAAAAGTGCGATATTTCAATCGCACAATCAACCAAGCAAGTCAGCATCTCATCTTGATTAAGCTAACTAGGGCTTACTTTTTTTTGCTCTCTTGTTCTAGGTTCAACTCTTCCACAGGCGATGCTGTTGGATCTGTTTGCTGCTGTCCCTGCTCTGCCAGTTTTGCAGCAATGCGTTGTACACTTCTTCGCTTCCACCAAATAATGCCCACCAGCACGAGCGATATGAACAATAAGATGGCCCCACCTAGCATCAGATAAAATGATAATTGGCTTGGCTCAGGCTCCGGCACGACCTCAGGGGTTGGCTCTGGCGTCGGTTCAGGTGTCGCAGGTGGTGGCACCACACGAAAAACTTGCTCTTCTAGTTCTAATACAATTTCGCGTCCGGCTCGGGTCGTGGCATAAGCCATGGTAGAAACCGTGTATTTGCCAGCCTCTTCAGGGCGAGGCAAGGTAACAGTCAGTACATCTTTGTCTGCTTCACCGTGGCCAACAAAATCCAATGGCTGCTCTAACACCCCTTCATAGCTTCCCTTTACCACTAATGTCTCTGGCAATATCTCATCCATATCAATTTGGTAGTGCAACATAGGCCCAGGTTGCTCAAAGGATTCGGTGATATTTAACGTAATAGGTACCGGATAAACTAATAGGTCTTGACGAAAGGCGCGGGTAAAGACTTCGTTACGGGTAGAAACTTCAACACGATACTTACCTGATGGCATCTTAATGCTGGGATGGGTGGTCAACTTACCATCACGAGGATATTCATCGTAACCTTTGCCGTCATCTAAAAACTGAAAGCTAACCTTATGGCCATAACCAAAATTATCATCGGTTTCATCATTTAGGCTGGTAAACGTCATGCGAATAATCAGATCTTGGATATAGTCCTCCGCGACCGGCTGACCACTTTTATTCAATAGTGCGGTGGTTAACTTAACCTGTTCGTTGGCATATAAGGTACTGGGTAATTTATCCATATATAGCTGTAGATCCGTCACCATACGGATCGCATTATCTGGACTAAGCCGCCCAACGGCTTGCCAAGGTCCTGGCATCGGCTTATCAATCGTGATCATGTCAAATTGTAAGCCTTCGTGCCATTTCACATTGTCTGGGTGACGACTGGAATAAAGTTTACTGCCATCGGGTTGGACTAAAATAGTGGCCGCAGCGCCAGGTTGGCGTTTAATGACAAAGGTGACCTTTTCCGCCATGGGGTCAATTCGAAAACGGTTATCGAGTAAACTGATATCATTTTTTTCAATAAATGTAACGGCTCCCAACGAGGCACTCAACGAGAGACTCAATGTCAGGCCAATAACACCCAGGATTCGACTCATTAATCTAGCCATAGACAAGGCCCCTTCTTCGCTATTAATTGCAGTCTTTCGTGGTGGGCTTGTTGTTCATCTGCACTTGCGCTGACTACTTTTAACGGGGCTCGATGACTGTTTAAACGCATAATGCCTTGCTGATTTTGGTTATCTTGGTTTTCTGAGTCTTGATTGAGATTAAGCGCCGTTTGTCCGCCCGTCATCAGCAAGTAAACGTCAGCTAAGATCTCGGCATCAAGTAATGCGCCGTGCAAGGTACGGTGAGAGTTATCTATGCCATATCGATCACACAACACATCGAGGTTGTTACGCTTACCGGGAAACAGCTCCTTGGCCATTTGCAAGGTATCGGTGATTTGACAGAAATCTGCGGTTTTACCTATGCCCGTTTTCAGCTTATCAAACTCATAGTCCATAAAGCCGATATCGAACGGCGCATTATGGGCAATCACTTCAGCCCCTTTAATAAACTCGATAAATTCAGGCGCGATTTGGGCAAAGCTTGGCTTGTCTCTTAAGAATGCATCGGTGATACCATGAACCCCGATCGCCTCCGCATCAATCAGCCTGTCGGGTTTAATGTAAACATGGTAATGACGCCCCGTTAATCGGCGGTTTATTAACTCGACACAACCTATTTCTATAATATTGTGGTTTAGATAATGAGGACCGCTATCGAAATTCATACCTGTGGTCTCTGTATCAAGAACCACTTGTCTCAAGGTCTGCTCTGTGTTCATATCTGTTCCATGTTGTCGTTATTATTACTAGTCTAACAAAAATGAATAAACAGGTTGAACTATATACTGATGGATCGTGCCTAGGTAACCCCGGCCCCGGAGGTTACGGTGTGGTCATGAAATACCTTGGCCATCAAAAAGAGCTGGCACAAGGTTATGAGCTTACAACCAACAATCGGATGGAACTACTCGCCTGTATTAAAGGTTTAAATGCCCTCACGCGTCCCTGCAAGGTCATTCTGACCACAGATAGCCAGTACGTCCGACAAGGCATCACCAGTTGGATCCATGGCTGGAAAAAGCGTAATTGGAAAACCGCCAGTAAAGCACCGGTAAAAAATGTCGACCTATGGCAACAACTCGATGAGGCAAGCCAAAAACACGACATAGATTGGCGTTGGGTGAAAGGTCATTCCGGCCACCCGGAAAATGAGCGTTGTGATGAGTTAGCGCGCTCGGCAGCCGAATCCAGCGACTTAATCGTTGATTCTGGTTATATCAGCTCACTTTAATTGCTAAAACTTGTGTTAGCGCATTAATAAAATGCGCCAGCACGCGTCATAATTTGCTTTTTTTCACGCTGGGATCGGAGCCATGACAGTTGGCAAATGGCGTAGCCGTGAGTATCGGTCTTTTTAAGCGCCATTTCTCTTTGATCGGCGTCATTGGCCGTGTCGATTTACGTGCCACAATATAATAGTTGTCGCATAAAATGGGGAAAAAACGTTGCCCAGCCTGCTCGCACCAGTCAAGTTTTTCATTTCGCGCCAACGAAAAACCAAAGCCAAATTTTTCATCGGCTAAAATTTCAAAACCTAATAAATGCAGCCAGTCACGGATCCGCGCAGGGGTAAACATACGACTGTGGCTTACCCAAGGATTGCGATTAAACGGAATATATTGGCTTAGGCCATGCCAGCTCACCGGATTAAAACCACTCAGCAACAGAAAACCATCGGCGGTCAGTACCCGCTCTACTTCCCTCAACATTTGATGGGGATCTTGGACAAAGTTTATGCCGTGGGCGAGTAAACAAACATCAATACAAGATTCTTGCAAGGGTAAGGCGTTACTTTGTGCAACGAGTCCGGTCAATACATTTCCGCTAGAGATATTCACCTGATGGCGTATAGTGCAACTGCTGGTGTTAAGCTGGGCACTTAACTGGCCCAATTTAATCAAATGATAACCAAACAACTGCGGACACCATTTATCCAACCTTTGCTGTAATTGTTGTTGCAACCATTCTCCAGCAGGTAAATCTGGCCATGTTTGCGGATCATACACTTTTCGGCTGGTTTTAGCTGGACGCATGAAGTTCTCATATGGTTAGAATACGTTAAGGTTATCATATCGCTTCAAGGCTGCAATAAAGCTGCATCAAAATCCTTTTAGCGAGCCATCATGTTCGGATTAATTCAAGCTAACGGAGCGACTGCGATGATACAAGTGTTACCTATCCCAGCCTTTAACGACAATTATATTTGGCTTATTAAAAATGAGCAGCGAACCGCTATCCTAGTCGATCCTGGCGACGGCCAAGCCGCGTACCATTTTTTGAAACAACATGATCTTACGCTAACGGCGATATTACTGACTCATTACCACCGCGATCATGGCGGCGGCTTAGAATATTTACAACAGCAATATCAACAACCTTTAGCCATTTATGGCCCCAAATGGCAAGCGACTCCCGTTGGCAAGAGAGCGCCTCAAAAGCGATGCCCTGAAGCATTTACCGAAGTCGCTGCTGGCGCACGCTTAGAAATCAACCAACTTGTTTTTAGGGTTAATGCTGTACCAGGCCATACCCTTGAGCACATTAATTATGTCTTAGAGGATGACACTCAACACGTGTTTTGTGGTGACAGTTTGTTTTCAGCTGGTTGCGGTCGTGTATTTGAAGGCACTATGAGTGAAATGTATCACTCCGTCAGCTCTTATCTTGATTTTCCTGACAATACACTGCTCTACCCTGCCCATGAATATACATTTAGTAACTTAGCCTTTGCTCATCAAGTTGAGCCCGATAACCTAGCCATCACCGATGCCATCAAGCAAGTCGCTAAACTCAGGCAGCAAGGGTTGCCGTCATTACCGGTTACTTTAAGCCATGAAAAAAAGGTTAATCCTTTCTTACGCTGTGACCAACCCACTGTTTTACAAGCAGTTCAACTTCACTGCGCCGAAGCGATCACGACCCCAGAAATGGTATTTTCAGCGCTAAGAAAATGGAAAGATGAGAGTTAGTTCCTTGATTCCCGCCACCAGCTTCTCTAACATGTGGCGATTTTTTTGATAAAAGTGATGAAAATGAAACTACCTCTGGCCCTAACATTGACGATTTTTTTGGTTGGTTGTCAAACCACTGACACCCCAAAAGCTCCCCAAGAAGTCTCAATTACACCTAAACCTAAGGTAGTTAAACCTGATCAACCCACTCCATCTACCCAACCTAAACGTGTGGTGAAACTTTCACCTGAGCCACTTGAGTCCGATTTATGGCAGGTGATCATCGATGGGTTTGAGTTACCTGCGGCGGAAAATGATCGCGTTGCGTATTACGTTGATTGGTATTTAAAGCACCCCGATTATATGCGCCGCATTTCCAAACGCGCCGAGCCTTTTCTGTTTCTAATTGTTGAAGAAATTAAAAAGCGTGACATGCCACTTGAGCTAGCCTTATTGCCTGTAGTTGAAAGCGCTTTCGATCCGTTCGCGTATTCTCACGGTCATGCCTCTGGCATGTGGCAGTTTTTGTCTTCTACCGGAAAGCGCTTTGGCCTGCAACAAGATTGGTGGTACGACGGCAGGCGTGATGTGATCGCATCGACTAACGCCGCATTAGATTACTTAACCTATCTTAACGAGATGATGGACGGTAATTGGCTGCATGCCATCGCGTCCTACAACGCGGGTGAAGGCCGCGTCCTTCGCGCTATCAAGAAAAATCGCAAAGCCGGTAAACCCACCGACTATTGGAACTTGGATTTACCGAAAGAAACCAATGCTTATATCCCTAAACTGTTGGCTTTGGCAGAGCTGATTCGTAACAATGAAAAATACCACATGCCGTTGCCTAAGTTCAAAAACGCGCCAGTGCTTCGCACAGTTAACACGGGCTCACAGATAGATCTCGCTTTTGCCGCCAAATTAGCCGGTATCGACACCGAGCAGTTATTGCAATTAAACCCAGGCTTCAATCATTGGGCAACCTCTCCCCTTGGCCCCCACGAATTATTACTGCCGATTGAAAATGCAGAGCAATTCGAAATAGCCCTTTCAAGTGTGCCTAAATCTGATCGCGTAAAATGGCAAAGATACAAGATCCAAAAAGGGGACTCCCTTGGCTTGATTGCGAAAAAGTTTAATACCCAAGCCGATGTTCTGCGTAAAGCCAATAACATCAAAGGCAATAGCATCAGAGCGGGTAAATTTTTGTTGATACCATCATCAGGCCCTATTTCAGACGTCCAAACCGCTCAACAAGATAAGGTGGCCAAAGTACAAAAAAGAACCGAAGCGAAACGAGGAAAAGCAGCCATTCACACGGTAAAGCAAGGTGATACTCTGTGGGAAATTGCCAAAAAGTACAAGGTAAACTATCAAGATTTAGCTAAGTGGAATAACTTAACCAAGCGCAGTACCTTACGCTTGGGACAAGAGTTAAAAGTATTCAATCAACCTCAGATTAACGTGACTACAGTTAACGCTCAACTGGCTAAGCCGATGGTTTATATTGTTAAAAGTGGTGATTCACTCGGCGCAATCGCTCAAGACTATAAAGTCACTGTAGAAGAATTAAAGCAGTGGAACCAAATCAGCAACCCACGCTCTCTTAAACCAGGTCAGTCGTTAACCATCAAAGTAGCGGACGCCCGCTAATTTATTGCTTTAAACGCCACTTCCATAGGGAAGTGATCTGAGCCAGCCAAGGCATAAGCCTTGGCGCTAACCACTTCAATATCCTTAATATATATATGATCCAATGGCTCGCCCATCACGACTAGTCGCTGATCCGGTGTAAAGCTAACCTCAGATAATCCCACCTGCTTAGCCTGCTCACGCAACTCAAGCTGACGAGAACGACTCCAAGTATTAAAGTCTCCAGCAAAAATAACCGGGCCGACATGGCGCTCGACCAAGGCAAACAAATTCGCTAACTGAAGATTCCAGTCTGCTGTACCTAAGGTAAAATTGATCCCATGAACATTGATGACCAACAGTCCAGCTGCAGTATCAGCCATCGGATACAAGGTCACTAATGTCGATTTCGGAAGTTGGATCCACGGCTCAGGACTGAGTTCAACACAAACAAGCTGACCTTCTACCTTAGCCAAATTTTGCACCCCAAAAAACCTGCCATCTTGACTAAATGCACTAGCACCAAAGCCTTGCCATCCTCGATGTTGCCAAAATTGACTAACTTGGCTATCACTGCTCGCTTCTTGCAGCAGCGCTAAGTGGTGCGTCTTAAGCAAGTTTGCAAGTGTTCCTTGCCAACGAGGATCTTGATATTTATACACATTCCACACCAGTAAACTAAACTCGGCAGGCAACAAGGAGCCGCGAGAAGCGGGCTTTAATACATTTAACTGAGCCTGATTACAAGACGGCGCTTGATAAGGCGTTTGCGTTTCGAGGTCATATGCCTGCGTCATCACATGTAATGTTTGCAAATAATGATGCGCAATCAGAGCCGATATAATCACAGCCAAGACGATACCCGCTAACAGCAAAACTAATTTGTGAAATTTCGCCAATCTTGGATTTAACATTTTCTTCACATTGTTCCTATAATGTAACTTCGACCTAGCTAACAGAGAAGCGCAATGACGACCAAACGCTACCGAGTAACTTATTTCGATCAAGACGGTTGTAAAGAGCAGATGACCATAGAAACGCCTTACTACATCTGCCGCGATCACGATACCGCTTTGTGTCTATTTGATGAGCAAGGATGTGTGGGAGATGAAGTATTACTCGAGACCATTCTCAATCAAAACTTAAATGGGCAACGCGCTTGCTGCATCGTTAATGCTGAGCCTTTACTCATTTAGTGAGAATACCCTACACAGCTGCTTACTTTATCAAAGTTGCAGTCGTGTTGGCGAGCCCCCAATCACCGAGTCAAGCATGCTCATGGGGGCTGGTTTGCCGTGGTTACGGCTACCTATAACTAGTTTTGCTATAAATAGGAGATGATAGCAATGGTTAAAGGGTCTTAATTAATATCTTGGAATTACGCTGAAAGTTATACATGGATTTTTTCTGATTAGGCAAGTCATTAACATCAGCAGGCACAAAACCGCGCTCACGAAACCAATGAATGCTTTGCGTGGTGAGCACAAACACCTTGTTCAAGCCCATTTTAATCGCCTGAGCTTCAATGTGTCTAACCAAGCTATCACCTCGGCTGCTGCGACGGTATTTAGGGTGGCTGACCACACAGGCTAATTCCGCCATCCCTTCTTCTACAAATGGGTATAACGCGGCGCAGCCAATAACCATGCCGTCGCGCTCTACAATGGTAAAGCGCTCAATTTCTGATTCAAGTAACTCGCGAGAACGTTTTACTAAAATACCGCGCTCTTCCAGCGGCTGGATCAGCTCTAAAATCCCGCCGATGTCGTCAATGTTAGCATCGCGGATCTTTTCATAACTCTCGGTGACAATCTGAGTGCCCACACCATCGCGGGTGAATAGCTCTTTAAGCAAGGCTCCACTTTCTTGATAGCTCACCAAATGGCTACGTTTTACACCACCATAACAAGAAGCAACGGCAGCCCGTAAATAGCGCACTGTGCCGGTATCGGTTTCGCTGGCCTGCAAGGTGCGTAACTTAGCCTCGGCTTCTGACGGTAGCATCTCATTAATAACTCGGTCTTTATCGTCAAGCACACCTTGGTTAGAACAAAAACCGATAATTTTGTCGGCCTGCAAACCAATCGCAACTTGAGTCGCCACCTCTTCTGCGGAAAGGTTAAACGCTTCACCAGTAACGGAATAACCGATGGGCGGAACCACCACAATCGCACCTTGGCCTAACTGCCAACGAATGCTGTCGGTATCAATACGACGGATATTACCGGTGTGGCAAAAATCGATTCCATCACGCACGCCGATCGGCTGTGCAACAACAAAGTTTCCTGACATCACATTGATGCGCGCACCTTGCATCGGCGAGTTAACCACTCCCATGGAAAAGGTTGCCTGAATATCAATCAAAAGCTTACCAACCACTTGTTTCACCGCGTTCAGTGCAACATCATCGGTCACTCGGAGGTTATCAACAAATTGACTTTGAACGTGTTGCATTTCTAGCGCAGCATCAATTTGTGGCCGAAAACCAAACACTAAGACCAATTTAACACCGAGGCTGTTAAGCAGCGCAATATCACTGACTATTTCAGGAAAATTCTCATGCTCTAACGCTTCTCCTCCGACCATTAAAACAAATGTCTTGTTGCGATGAGCATTAATATAAGGGGCTGATTGCCTAAAACTGCTAACAATAACGTCTGTATCTTGTGCCAATGCAAATTACTCCCTAGAAATACGGCTGGCAATGATTGTATCTCAAGTGAAGCCAGACTGCAGCGTCAAAATAGAATTTTTATGCACTTTTTTAGAATTTATATTAAGCTTTCAAAGCTCTTTTGTAGGAATGCATTCGCTTCGCTTGCCGTCACCGGAGCCGAGAAATAATAGCCCTGTAGGTAATCACACTTACGTCCTTTCAAAAAGTCCATTTGTTCTTTAGTCTCAACGCCTTCGGCTACGACTTGTAAACCTAATGTATGCGCCATGGTGATGATAGTCGAGACAATTTTTGCATCATCGTTGTCATGAGACAACTGCGCAACAAAGCTGCGGTCTATCTTTAAGGTGTGAATAGGGAAGCGTTTTAAATAGCTTAATGAGGAGTAGCCAGTACCAAAGTCATCAAGGGAGATATTTATCCCCTGCAGGCTAAATTGTTGCATCACATTAATGGCCGACTCAACGTCTTCCATCAACATGCTTTCGGTGATTTCTAGTTCTAGGTTGGCAGGCTTAACGCCTGATTGTTCAATACTTTGCTCTATGACTTGAGCAAGACGTGCAGACACAAATTGCTTAGGTGACAAGTTAATGGCGATTTTGATCTGCTCATATCCCATCGCAACCCACTTGGCCGCCTGATTGGCGGCTTCAAATATAATCCACTCGCCAAGGGGCTCAATTAAACCTGTTTCTTCGGCTAACGGGATAAACTCATTGGGAGGAATAAACCCAAATTCATCATGTTGCCAGCGAATTAACGCTTCAAACCCAGTGACTTCCCCCGTGGTAGGCAGCACTTTAGGCTGATAGTAGAGTTGCAGTTGATTTTCGGCAATGGCCACATTAAGTGCCTTTGTCAGCTTTTTCTTATATTCCATCGCCACGTTCATGTCTCTATGGAAAAAGCTGAAATCATTGCCGTGCAATTTTGCTTGCTGCAAGGCAAATTGAGCGGCATTAAGCAGTTGCTCTTCATTGTCAGCATCATCAGGAAACACGGCAATACCAAATGCAGCGCCAATTCGAATCGACTCATGCTGAGCCGCAAACGGCTCTGAAAATACCGCTTTAAGCTGGGTGAGTTTTTGCTCTAAGGCAAATTGATCCAGTTGAGGGGCTAAAAACGCAAATTCATCCCCTCCTAAACGGGCAAGTGTATCATTCGCTGATAAGCTAGCCGATAACCCGTTGACCACTTGTTGCAGTATGGAGTCGCCGACTTTTAAACCAAACTGGGTATTTATCTCTTTGAAGTGTTTCAAATCGATAATCACCAACGCAACGCTTTGATTTGATTTAGCCGCGCTGATGAGACGATTTTTGAGTCTTTTTTGGAATAAGCCACGATTTGGGATCCCAGTTAATGGGTCGCGCATCGAAAGAAACTTCACTTTTTGTTCGACTTCTTTTTGCTCGGAAATATCAAAGAAAGTGATCACATGATGGGTAATTTCGGCGTGATGTTTGATGACACTGATTTTAACCCAAGCAGGAAAAATCTCGCCATTTTCACGTTTAGACCAAATTTCCCCCTGCCAACTGCCTTCGTTGTATAGATGATGCCATAGGGTCTTATAAAACAATGGGGTGTGGTGTGAGGTAAAGATACAATCGGGCTCTTTGCCAATCACTTCATCCGAAGTTAACCCCGTGATAAGGGTAAACGCAGGATTCACCTTGATGCAGCGCTTACGATTATCTGTCACCATAATGGCCTCTGACAAGGTATCAAACACTTGCCCCGTAAGCTTTAACTCCTGCTCTAAATTAAACTTACTGCTGTAATCACGAAACACCACAACCACACCAGCAAAGCTGCCATCTTGTAATAACTCGGTTGCCTCGTAATCGATATACAGCACCATGCCAGTAGGCGTATCCAGTTTGGCCACCGTGCGCGGGGAAGCATCGCAATGACGATAAATAATATCATCTATATGTTGATTCGCTTTATTTGCTTTATCGTCAAGGTCGATAAAAGATAATACTTGGTTATAAGGTTTGTGTAATAACTGACTTGGGCTCACCCTAAGCAGGGTTAACGCGGCGTTGTTAATGAAACTAATTTGCCCTTGTTTGTCGATGCCAAACATCGCATCGGCCATGCCATTTAAGATGGTCTGATTAAAATCTGATAAACGCTGAGCAGTTAACTCTGAGTGTTTTCGCTGCTCGATTTCTTGTTCCATTTGTTGCTGTTTATGTTCTATTTCAGCGGCGAGAAAAGCCAATGCATCACTTAGCTGATTAAATTCTTGGCTATGGTATTTGGCTGGTTTAGCTGAGAAGTTAAAGTTGGAGAGCGCCAAAGCATAATCGTTTAGCTGTGCTAAGGGGGTAGCCAAACGTTGACTGGCCCTTAAAGACATATACAAGGTGTAAACAATCAATAAGGTGATCGCAATTAAAAATGCCCGCTGGGCATCGCCTAGCTGCTTATTGAAATCGTCCCCACTGCGCTCAATGGCCTCAGTGGCCATTTCAACCCGCTGCTGAAGTAACGCTTGTAACTCGCGAGATTGGGTTAGCCACACCTCGTAAGCCGATGCAAACTCGTCTTGCTCACTCATGAAATCCGGCGCAGCTTGCTCCATTAATGACAGTAAACGAAAAGTGCTGTCAATAAATTGCCAAATAGGCTGTTGCAGCTCTGAATCAACATCCCCTGGCGCAAACGTGCCATGGCGGGTTTGCTCTAAATCATGCTGCCAGTCCTGCTGCTGAAAATGTAAACGTGATAACGCAAAGCGCACCTCATCCCCGGCGTATTTTTTAGCTTTAAAATCACGGCGTAAATGCTGTAATCTTGCTTCTCGGGTATTTGATTTAGCTCTTTGCACCAACAAGTTAACGGCATTAGAGTGATTAATTTCAACGAGATGATAATTGACTAAGCGATCGGCATTGGCCTTTAAATCCAAGAAATAATAGAAACCCGCAAACAGAATGAGTAATGCGAATATCACCACTGAGAGATAAGAAAGCATTAATCGATTTCTAAATTTCATGAAATTATCTCAACTACTAACATCTAAGCCTAACTGATCAAAATAACCACACTACGCGGCTCAGCAATATACCTTTCTTTCACCGTACGCTTGCTGCTACTCAACGGCAGAATGTCATGAGGAGAAGGCAAAGAAGTATCAATAAAACGAGTCCAAAAACCGCGTTTGGGAATAGGCAACTCAAATTCTAAAGGCTCCCAATAGGCATTAAAAATGGCATACATGCCATAATCTTGACCAAATGGCGTTGTTTCTATTGCAATACTGCGTGAGGCTGGGCCCCAATCCGGTTGATTAAGTTGAGTACCATGCCAACGAATATCGGATCTCTGTAACACCTCATTCAAAGGTAAACGATTGGCATTAGCAAAATCAGGCCTAGCTTGTTCCACACGAAGATTAATTAGGGCTTTAGAGAACTCAAACAGGTCTTTATTCTTTTCAAGCAAGTCCCAATCAAACCAAAAATCTTCGTTGTCCTGACAATAACCATTGTTATTCCCTTTTTGCGTGCGCCCCACTTCGTCGCCCATTAAAATCATCGGCGTACCTAGCGATAACAAGGTGGTGGTTAATAAATTCTTTACCTGTCTCCAGCGCAGTGCATTTATCTCCTCATCATCGGTTTCACCTTCAACACCATGATTCCACGAGAAGTTATCATTACTGCCGTCGCGGTTTTCTTCGCCATTGGCCCAGTTTTGCTTTTCGTTATAACTAACGAGATCAAGGAGCGTAAAACCGTCATGACAGGTGACAAAATTAATGGTTTTTTCTGGCTCAAGAAGATGATGGCCATAAATATCTGGGCTACCTATCAGGCGGTTAGCAAACTTGTTGACCATGCCTTCATCACCGCGAATAAAGCGTCGAACGTCATCTCTAAACTGACCATTCCACTCCCGCCAACGTTGCCCTGCGAGGTTGCCCACTTGATATAAGCCACCCGCATCCCATGCTTCGGCAATCAACTTCGTTGACGACAAAGCCGGATCCGTATCAATACTATATAAGGTAGGAGGGCTAACCATCGGCATCCCCTCTTCATCGCGGGATAAAATCGACGCCAGATCGAAACGAAAGCCATCCACATGCATTTCTTCCACCCAAAAATGCAAACTGTCGATAATCAAACGCCTGCAAACGGAATGCGTACCGTTAAAGGTGTTACCACAGCCACTGAAGTTCATGTAATCTTGTTTGTTTTTCGAAAGGATATAGTAGTTTTCATTATCAAAACCACGAAAACAGAGCGTTGGGCCGCCTACCCCACCTTCTGCAGTGTGGTTATAAACCACATCCAAAATGACCTCGATATCGGCCTTATGCATGGCCTTGACCATATCACGAAATTCATTAAGCGGGCCTAATATAGACTGATCTGAACTATAACCACGGTGCGGAGCAAAAAATGAAATGGGGCTATAGCCCCAATAGTTCGACAAGCCGGCATGATGTTCATTTTCATCAAACTGATAAACCGGCAGCAGCTCCACAGCGGTAACGCCAAGCTCTTTAAGATACGGTATTTTTTCGATTAATCCGGCATAAGTACCTTTTTTATCCTCGCTAACCCCTGAGCTAGGATGACGAGTAAAGCCCGCCACATGCATTTCATAAATCACGGTTTTACTAAAGGTATGCCGAGGGTGTTGATCCCCTTCCCAATCATAATCTTTGATATCGGCCACCACGCTTTTTAAACAATGGGCTTCATTACAGCCGGGTTTCGCCGCTAAGTGTCGGTCGTAATTTTTCCCCTTAGCAACCAAAATACCGTAAGGATCGAGGAGTACCTTTTCGCTGTCAAAAGCCGTCCCCTCGTAAGGGCGATATGGACCATGAACACGATAGCCATATAACTGCCCCGGCTTCACGCCTTCGATAAAGATATGCCAGTAATAAGCAGTTCTATTTTCTTCACTCGACAAACGAAATACATGAGAGGCTTCTTGGTCTTCTTCATGATCAAAAAACAACAGCTCCACTTCATAGGCTAAACGCGCATAAACACAAAAATTGGCGCCGTTAGAGGTTAACGTCACACCCAGTTTTTCTGACCAGCCTGCCTCAGTTCGAAAAAGCATTGCTATGTATTCCCTTTATTGGATTGGTAACCCACTCAACACTCAGTGCGCTTAGTCAATCAGCTACCTGTACCTAATGATAAAATAAGTATAAATAAATACTGCAAAAAAACAGCACTTAACCACGCATTTCTGTTACGGCAACGCCTTTACCGCCATAAAAACGTTTAGTGCTCTCACCTTAAGCGCTACATCCGAAAGATGAACCATCACTAATGGCAAACAAATTTGCCAGAAACAAGCAAGCACATTGCCCACAAGCATACCGGTAGCACCTTACAAAAATGCGATAACTTGGCTAAGACTTAACCTGGGTGGTTGTCACTCATCTCTGTGAATATTTAGACACGTCTGTTGCAGCTTTTTTCGAGTATCAAAATGAGTTAATACCAACGATGAAGAATCAGATTAGTAATTTCAACTTGGTCACAAGGTGTGTCAGTGTTAACCATCTGAGAAGTTTGAGTAAAATGAAGATTTGAAATTTATATGCCCGAATGAGCTTATAAATAGAAGCATCCAAAGAGCAAGTTTATCGAAATCTGTACTAGAATGCGGATACAAAAAAAACGCTCATTGAGCGCTTTTTTTGTTAATTTGGTTGGTGATGAGTGAACTTTGAATTAGTGAACTCACGACCTCAAGCTTTGCTTGAAAGCCAAACTTAAATAAGTGGTCGGTGATGAGCGTACTTCGAATTAGTGAACTCCCGACCTCAAGCTTTGCTTGAAAGACGAACTTGGAAAAGTGGTCGGTGATGAGCGTACTTCGAATTAGTGAACTCCCGACCTCAAGCTTCGCTTGAAAGACAAACTTGGAAAAGTGGTCGGTGATGAGAGATTCGAACTCCCGACCCTCTGGTCCCAAACCAGATGCGCTACCAGGCTGCGCTAATCACCGATGTCTTTAATAACGAAATATCTTTAAGGATGGATCATTATCTAGGAAAGATGGGGCGAATGACGGGGATTGAACCCGCGACAACCGGAATCACAATCCGGGGCTCTACCAACTGAGCTACATCCGCCACTAAAACTGGTCGGTGATGAGAGATTCGAACTCCCGACCCTCTGGTCCCAAACCAGATGCGCTACCAGGCTGCGCTAATCACCGAACTAAATCTTGCTTGGAGGCTTGCTTATCGAGCAAGTTAACGTCTGTCCAACTCATTGACGTTAAATGGTGCGGAAGGAGAGACTTGAACTCTCACACCTTGCGGCACTAGAACCTAAATCTAGCGTGTCTACCAATTTCACCACTTCCGCATTTTATCTTCTTGAAGAAGATGGGGCGAATGACGGGGATTGAACCCGCGACAACCGGAATCACAATCCGGGGCTCTACCAACTGAGCTACATCCGCCGCTATATCTCTAACCATTTTTTTGAATATTTATTCAAAGTAAAATGGCGCACCCTGAAGGATTCGAACCTTCGACCTACGGCTTAGAAGGCCGTTGCTCTATCCAGCTGAGCTAAGGGCGCACATTGTAAGCGCTAGGCTTTGCATCCGCTTAGTGCCTGACAACGGGGCGGGATATTACTGAGTTGATTGCGGTTGGTCAAACACTTTCTTTAAAAAATTTGTTGTTTGCTCAAATGTTGTTCGCCCTGCACAAGCCTTATACTAATTGGCTGACAAGCTTTCTTTGTTCTGCCACAATATAAGCAGTTTTAATGACAATAAAAGAGTAGCAAAATCAATGTCTGCGCAAATAATTGACGGAACGGCCATCGCTAAACAAATAAGAACAAATGTAGCTGAAAAAGTACAACAGCGTTTAGCGCAAGGCAAACGAGCACCAGGCTTAGCTGTGGTATTGGTGGGTTTAGATCCTGCTTCTCAGGTTTATGTTGGTAGTAAACGCCGCGCCTGTGAAGAAGTTGGTTTTGTGTCTAAGTCCTACGACTTACCTGCAACCACTTCACAGCAAGAGCTATTATCTTTAATTGATAGCTTGAATGACGACGCCGAAGTAGATGGCATTTTAGTTCAACTTCCTTTGCCACAAGGGCTTGATTCAACTCAGATCATCGAACGCATTCGTCCCGATAAAGACGTTGATGGCTTCCACCCTTATAATGTTGGCCGCCTTGCCCAGCGTATTCCTCAATTGCGTCCTTGCACACCCAAAGGGATCATGACGTTATTTGAAACCACCCAACAAGATCCGCACGGCATGCATGCCGTTGTTGTTGGCGCATCAAATATTGTTGGCCGTCCTATGATGTTAGAGCTACTGTTAGCGGGCTGTACTGTAACCTGTTGTCACCGTTTCACTAAAGACCTAGAGCACCATGTGCGCCAAGCAGACCTGTTAGTGGTGGGCGTAGGTAAACCTAACTTTATTCCTGGTGAATGGGTGAAACAAGGTGCCACCGTGATTGATGTGGGTATTAACCGCCTTGAGAACGGTAAATTGGTTGGTGATGTCGAATTCGAAGTGGCTAAGCAACATGCGGCATTCCTCACCCCAGTACCGGGTGGTGTAGGCCCTATGACAGTGGCGACCCTGATTGAAAATACGTTAGAAGCTTGCGAGTCGTTTGATCAATAAATCCGCTGCATCATGGGTTTAAATCACTGATTTGAGTTGTTTAAACGTTGTAACCAATTGCAAATAAAAACGGAGGCCAAGGCCTCCGCTTTTGTTAATGCGATAACTTATTCTGTTATGCTTTACGCCAAGTTGTACCTGCCGCGCTGTCTTCTAACACGATATTCATTGCGTTAAGTTTATCACGCGCATCATCTGCACTAGCCCAATCTTTTGCCGCTCGTGCATCGTTGCGTTGTTTAATCAAGGCTTCGATGATAGCGACTTCGTCATCAGACTCACCGCCTTGTAAAAACTGCTCAGGATCTTGATACAGTAAACCCAGCACTTGAGCGTATTTCAATAGTTCAGCAGCCAGTGATTGGGCTTTTTCCATGTCCTGTTCTTTGGCTTTGTTAATTTCTTTAGCCAGTTCAAACAACACAGGTAATGCCTCTGGTGTATTAAAGTCATCGTCCATGGCTTGTTTAAACTGCAGCGCATGTTCACTGTCTATGGGCGCTTGTGATGCTGTAATACCGCGTAGCGCCGTGTATAAACGCTCTAGCGATGCCCGCGCCTGTTTTAAGTTATCTTCACTGTAGTTTAATTGGCTACGGTAGTGACCAGATAGCAAGAAGTAGCGCACCGACTCGGCGTCATATTCAGCTAACACATCGCGGATGGTGAAAAAATTATTCAGTGATTTGGACATTTTCACCTTGTCCACTTGTACCATGCCTGAGTGCATCCAAGTATTCACGTATTTACCGTGATGAGCACAACAAGATTGGGCAATTTCATTTTCATGGTGTGGAAAGGCTAAATCCGAGCCGCCGCCATGAATATCAAATACTTCACCTAAGATCTTGTTGTTCATAGCACTACATTCAATGTGCCAGCCCGGACGACCTGCGCCCCATGGCGATTCCCAGCTTGGCTCACCTGGCTTGGACATTTTCCACAATACGAAGTCCAGTGGGTTGTGTTTACTTTGCTCAACCTCTACGCGCGCACCTGCTTGCAACATATCGAGGTTTTGTTGGCTTAACTTGCCATAATCAGCAAATGAGCCGACCGAGAATAAGACATCGCCGGTATCGGAAACATAAGCATGCTCTTTGGCGATAAGCTTTTCGATCATCTCTATCACATCGTCCATGTGATTGGTCACGCGAGGTTCAAAATCAGGGCGGCTGATATTAAGCGCGTCGAAATCCTCGTGCATAGCCTGAGTAAAGCGAGCGGTTAACTCGTCACAGCTTTCGTTATTTTCATTAGCACGTTTGATTATCTTGTCGTCAACATCGGTGATATTGCGAACAAAGGTCAAATCATAACCTGCGTAACGCAGGTAACGAGCCACGATGTCAAAGGCAACGAAAGTGCGGCCATGGCCGATATGACAGTAATCGTAAATGGTAACCCCACACACATACATGCCAACTTTGCCGGCGGTTAAAGGTTTAAATTCCTCTTTTTGACGTGTCAATGTGTTGTAAATCTTGAGCATCTGTTCCTCGATACTTAACTGTGGGGTAAAAAAGCGCATTCTAACGTTTGCTAAGGGGAAATTCACCTATTACTGGCCTTTTTACCATGATTGCGACTACGTCAATGGTTTTCCCTCCGCTTGGCTTAGGTTAGAATATGCCTTTCTATTTGACGATGCAGCTGTATTGGCTAAGTGTGTTCACCCTTATCACATAGTTTTTCTATGCTCATAGGGCTCTCCCTTACCACCTATCTGCAGCGTCAAGTAGTTGGGTATAACCACCACATATAACACTAAGTTAGGTAATAACATGATCACGTTAACAACGAACCACGGCGATATCAAAATCGAACTCGACTATGAGAAGGCTCCTGTAACGGCCGAAAACTTTGCTCAATACGTAAAAGAAGGTCACTACGATGGCACTATCTTTCATCGCGTTATTGATGGCTTTATGGTTCAAGGCGGTGGTTTTGCATCGGGCATGGATGAAAAGCAAACGCGTGCACCAATCAAAAACGAAGCGAACAATGGCCTTTCGAACCAGACCGGTACCATTGCCATGGCGCGCACTATGGATCCTCACTCTGCATCCGCTCAGTTCTTTATCAACGTAAACAACAATACCTTCTTGGATTTCAAATCTGAAACCACACAAGGCTGGGGTTACTGTGTATTTGGTAAAGTAGTGGAAGGCATGGACGTGGTAGAAGCGATTAAAGGCGTATCTACCGGCAACTACGGTATGCACCAAGATGTACCGCTAGAAGAAGTCGTGATCACCAAAGCGACCATTGCTGAATAAGCGTCCCTTTAAATTATGGTCACTTATTTTATTGCTGATTTGCACCTAACCGAGAATCGTCCTGATATTACGGCGCTGTTTCTTCGTTTTTTAGCCAATGACGCAAAAGAGGCTGATGCCTTGTATATCTTAGGTGATCTGTTTGAAGTGTGGTTAGGGGATGATATTCAATCTCCCCTAACCATGGACGTTGCTAAGGCGCTATCTACCTTAGTTGACGCCGGTGTGCCTTGTTATTTTATTCATGGTAATCGTGATTTCATGCTGGGGGAGCGCTATGCTCGCCAATGCAAGATGCAAATTTTACCTGAATACTGCGTGATCCAGCTCTACGGTGAGCCCGCCCTACTCTTGCATGGTGACACCCTATGCACTCAAGATGAGGCCTATCAAAATTATCGTAAATGGGTTTATAAACCCTGGCTGCGCTGGCTATTTCTAGCTCTGCCCAAGTTTGTTAGAGCTCATATTGGCAACAAAATCCGTACTAATAGCCGTGCCCAAAGTAAATACAAACAACAGCACCGCAAAGAAATCATGGATGTTTGCCCTACTCAAGTCATTGCCGATTGCAAGCACTATAACGTCAATTTAATGATCCATGGCCATACCCATCGGCCTGCCATACATGGCTTTAACCTCGATAATCAGCCCGCTACCCGTATTGTTCTAGGCGACTGGTACGAGCAAGGCAGTATGTTAGTGGTAAACCCTGCCGGCAAGCAGCTTATCAACCAAGCTTTTTAAACCGCCGCCCCCCTGTCTATTTTTTGTTCTAATTTGGCTCAACCCGCAATCCTCGACTAAAGTTAGCTCTATGTAGATGTTGCGAAAATGTAACTTTTACATTTGATCTACATTTATGGGTTACGACGTAGTGCCATAATGTCAACGTTGAGATGATTTAGCGACTTGCAGCGTTGGAGCTCAGTTATTGCAGTACGCACCGATTTATTTGCAAGAGGGACGAATTATGATACTGAACCATATTTGGGGGTTATATGCACACCCCAAGACTGAATGGCATACCATTGATCGCAACCATGAAAGCATCAGCTCTAGTTTGAGTCATATCTTATTGATTGCATTAGTACCAAGTGTCTGCATGTTTTATTCCACTGCCTATATCGGTTGGCGAATTGGCGTCGGTGAGCCTATTTTCTTATCAACAGGTAGTGCCGCGCTAATGAGTATTGCGACCTACTTTGCCCTAGTCGTCGGGGTATTCGCGCTAGCGTACTTAACTAACTGGATGAGTCGAACCTTTGGCGCCGAGCCCAATTTTATTCATGCCCTTGAGCTGGCTGCTTACACTGCCACCCCCTTATTCATGGTGGGCTTTTCTGCCCTATATCCTTCACCTTGGTTTATGATGCTAGTGGGGTTTGCGGGATTAGCTTGGTCCATTTACTTACTTTACACAGGCGTGCCTATTTTAATGCACATCCCTGAAGAGCAAGGCTTTATCTTTGCAAGCTCGGTGGTTACGGTCGGGTTAGTGTTGCTGGTGGCAATCCTAGCAAGCACAGTGATTTTATGGTCGGTCGGATTTGGCCCGAGTTTTGTTTAGCAATATGCCTTGATTGTGACGCCAACATTGCGCAAAAAAAGGGTTGCCGAAGCAACCCTTTTTATATCTTAACGATACCTTTTAACTATTGCCCATAACGAGTCATAACGAATAATCACAACTCCTCATGTTAACTTAGCCTACGCACCTTCGTTATGCATTTCTAAGTTGGCGATCTCTTCCTTTTGCTCACGCAGCTCCTTGGCATCATCGCTACGTAAGTTATTCAGGTAATCAAGGTAATCTTGATCTATGTCTTTGGTTACATATTCACCGTTGAATACCGAGGTTTCAAATTGGGTAATGTCAGGATTTTGCACCGATACGGCTTTCACCAAGTCTTTTAGATCTTGGAAAATCAGACCATCAGCACCGATGCTTTGACAAATTTGGTCAACATCACGGCCATGAGCGATCAATTCGTTTGCCGTTGGCATATCAATACCATAGACGTTCGGGAAACGGATTTCAGGCGCCGCAGAAGCAAAGTAAACCTTCTTCGCACCTGCTTCGCGTGCCATTTCAACGATTTGCTCACTGGTGGTACCGCGTACGATAGAATCATCTACCAATAATACGTTCTTACCTGCGAATTCTGCATCAATCGCATTCAGTTTACGGCGCACCGATTTACGACGTTGAGTTTGACCCGGCATGATAAAGGTACGGCCAATGTAGCGGTTTTTAACAAAACCTTGGCGGTACGGTAAATCCAATTGCAGCGCGATTTGCAGTGCCACATCACACGATGTTTCAGGGATAGGAATAACCACGTCTATGTCTAGATCATCCCATTCACGCTTGATTTTATCGCCTAAGGTTTTACCCATTTCTAAACGCGCACCATAAACAGAGATATTATCTATGGTTGAATCGGGACGTGCAAAGTACACGTATTCAAAAATACATGGGCAATAGTTTGGCTCTTTAGCACATTGCTTAGTGAACAGCTCACCTTGCTCGGTTACAAAAATCGCTTCACCCGGTAATACATCGCGAATGAATTCAAAGCCAATCGCATCCAGTGCCACACTTTCTGACGCCACCATGTATTCCATTTGGCCATCTTCAGCTTCACGCTTACCTAAAACCAAAGGACGAATACCATTTGGATCACGAAACGCAATCAGACCATGACCATTTAGAATCGACACCACTGCATAAGCACCGCGCGCCTGCTGATGTACTTTAGCAACCGCGGTAAAAATGTCTTCGGAGTTAAGTTGGTCTTTGTCTACACGCGCTAACTCATGAGCCAATACATTCAGCAAAGTCTCTGAGTCTGACGTTGTATTAATATGACGACGCGAGCGAGTCGATATTTCAGCTAGCTCAGGCGCATTGGTCAAATTACCGTTGTGGGCTAAAGCCATACCATAAGGGAAGTTCACGTAAAACGGCTGAGCTTCAGCTGCACTTGAACTGCCTGCGGTAGGATAGCGCACATGGCCGATACCGATATTTCCTTTAAGGCGCTGCATATGTTTTGATTCAAACACATCTTTGACCAAACCATTGGCTTTACGTTGCTTAAAGTTACCTTCTGAAATAGTCACAATGCCTGCTGCATCCTGACCTCTGTGCTGAAGCACAGTAAGCGCATCATAGATGCTTTGGTTAACAGGGGTAGATCCAACGATGCCGACAATACCACACATGTCTCTTGTCCTTGTATTTTTAGGGGCGGTTTAAAAAACTGGATGACGCTTTTACATAGTCAAAGAACCATTCAATGACGATGCCAAATTCGGGTATTAAGGTTGACGTTTGCCACCAAGGTGTAGATGGAAAGGCGGTAAACGAATCCATAAAAAACAAAATTGCACTTACAATCAAGGCGCCGCGAATAGCACCAAAACAAATACCCAGTACACGATCGGTCCCTGATAGGCCGGTTTTAGTGACGAGTTGGCTAATGATATAGTTAACCAATGCACCTAAAATCAGGGTAACAATAAATAGAATCGCGATAGCGGCGGCGTTACGGATCAGGGGATCGTTGATATTGGGCAGTAAGGTAGCAAGGTCGGTATAAAATTGGCTGGCAACAAAGAAGGCGGCAAACCAGCTGGCGAGAGAGAAAGCTTCTTTTACAAACCCTCGCACTAAGCTAATAATCGCTGATAAGCTAATAATGCCAAGTATGACGTAATCTATCCAGACCATTAATTTACCCAAACGTGGCTGCTTTGTTGTAGCAGCCTAGTTAAAAATCGCCGCGATTCTACCACCCTTGCTAACAAATTGCTTGCAAAAAATGGCATCAGATCACACTTAACTCTGTGGGGTGTAAGCAATCACTCGCCCATTCAAATTGGTCAACTGTTTCAATGCCGGCAGCTTTTGTTCTAACTTCTGTGCCGAAACATCTGGGCCGACATAGACCTTATTAATTCCCGTTTCTGTGACCACAGCAGGAATGGTATAAACAGAATGCCCGGCTTGACGTAGTTTTTTCACCAGTGCTTTTACGTTTGTCGCATTTCTAAATGCACCAAGCTGAATTGTCCAAGCCGCGTCTTTAAACTCCACTTTCGCAACAGGTGCTACCGGCTTGATGACACCAGCTTTAATCGGCTCGGCTATGGGTTTAGGCTCTACTTTGGCGACTTCAACTGGTTTTGGTTTTGGCGTGGGCTTAGGCTTCTCAGCAACCTTAATGACAGGTGCAGGCGTAGGTTTGCTCGCTTCAACCGGTTTAGCCGTGACCACCTTAATCGGCTCGGGAGTCACTAACACTGCAGGCTCAGACGAAGCCGTAACGGCTTCTTGAGCAGCAGCAACGACTGGCTCTTCATTCGGTTTAGCACTTTCATCTATGGCTTTTACGCCATTATCAGTCGGCTGTTCAGCTGCATCGTTAGCGCTAATGATGACCGCATCCGGCAAGGTTTCAATAGTAAAATTGCTATCTTGCTCGGTCACGTCGCTAGGCACTTGAAAAGGCTGCTGCTGCGTTTGCTCAACCATCTCAGGCGCGATAGGAATGGCAACAAATTCTTCCCGATAGGTCTCTTTTTGACCATCCAATAAACTGGGTAAAAACAGTACCGCTAACGCGACAAGAATAATGGTTCCAACTAACCGATTTTGAAACTGAGTGGCCACACGCTAACCTTTTTGTTGTCTATCGATAATTTCCGCTACAGTGTAAAACGAGCCGAACACAATTACCACTGCCTGTGCCTCACTGTCAGCAATCGCTTGCTCATAAGCAAGTTCAACGTTTTTAAATACTTGGGTTGAATCTGATGGCGTGTATTGAGCCAATAGCTCAGCACTCGCCGCCCGCGGCCCCGTGAGGTCAGCCAAATACCAGCGGCTAACTAAACCATCAAATTTAGCCAATGTCGCCTTAATGTCTTTGTCTTTGAGCATACCAACGACGGCGCTAATGGGGCCCTTGTGTTTGGCTTTTAGTTGCTCAACTAAATACCCTGCCGAGTGTGGGTTATGGGCTACATCTAAAATCACCGTGGGCGAGGTTTGAATAACTTGCATGCGCCCAGCTAATTTTGCCTCGCGTAAGCCTTGTTCGATATGAGCCGTACTTACGTTTAGGGCTAACTGTTCAAGTGTTGCTAATGCGGTAGAGGCATTTTGCACAGGCAATGCCATAACTGGCAACCCCGTTAACCGCTTTTCGCCCATTTGCCAATCCCAGCTATCATTATGAAGCTGCATGGTGAAAGCTTGGTTCGCTAGCAATAAATTGGCTTCAATGCGATTGGCATGGTCAATCAAACGTTGAGGCGTGTCATAATCACCACAGATAGCGGGTTTGTTCGAACGGAAAATACCTGCTTTTTCATAGCTAACATCTTCACGGTTATTACCCAGCCATTCGACATGATCTATGTCTATCGTCGTAACGACGGAAACATCAGGCTCAACAATATTTGTGGCATCAAGGCGTCCACCTAAACCCACTTCTAATAAAATCACATCGCATTTTGCTTGTTTGAGTAATTGCAGGGCTGCCAAGGTGCCAAACTCAAAATAAGTAAGCGCGGTATCGCCGCGACCCTGCTCTATCACAGTAAAGGCATCACAGTGCTGCTGCTCGGATAACTCATCACCGTCAACTCGCACGCGCTCGGTATAACGAATCAGATGCGGTGAGCAATAGACGCCAACCCGGTAGCCCGCTTGCATCAAGATAGATTCCAAAATTGCGCAAGTCGTTCCCTTGCCGTTGGTGCCGCCCACCAGCACCACTTTTGCATCATCAAATTGCGTTAAGCTCAGGTGCTCAGCAACTTGTTTAACGCGAGTAAGACCCAGCTCAATTTCACTAGGATGTAGTTGCTCAAGGTGAGCAAGCCAAGCAGGTAAAGAATTTGGGATCATCAAGTGCTCTTATGCATTATCAATAAACAAAGGACCAATATGGTGGTGAGGTAAATCAAACTCAGCTGGGTAATCAACATCGACAAGGTATAATCCGCCCGCTTTCGCAGTCGCAGCGGCAATGCTGCGATCTTTTTGCTCTAACAGGTAAGTTATCCATTCAATCGGCTGTTTACCTTTACCTATTTCAATCAGGCTTCCCGTAATATTGCGCACCATATGGTGTAAAAAGGCGTTAGCTTTAATATCAATGATGATATAGGGGCCTTGGCGAGTGATACGGATATGGTGAATATGTCGACAAGGAGAATGCGCCTGGCAATGCTTAGCACGAAACGAAGTAAAGTCATGCTCGCCAACCAAACACTGAGCTGCTTGGTGCATGCGCTTTTCATCCAGCGGCTCATGATAATGGCTCAACCCTTGGCTTAAGATCGCGCTGCGAAGGTTGGAATTATCTATGATGTAGCGATAGCGGCGCGCGGTTGCTGAAAAGCGAGCGTGAAAAGTGTCAGGTACTTCTTTAACCCAAGCCACGGCAATATCATCGGGAAGATTTGCATTAACGCCAAGCGTCCAAGCGCGTTCATTGCGAATAGCTGAAGTAGTAAAATGAACAACTTGGCCCGTAGCATGTACGCCCGCATCGGTGCGCCCAGCACAAAATGTATCTATTTTTTCATTGGCAACCAAGCTCAAGGCCGCTTCTAATCGGTCTTGTACCGTATCGACTTCAACTTGTTTTTGCCAGCCATAGTAGGCCGCACCATTGTATTCGATACCCAATGCAATATGCATAATGCTTGATGCCCTCTTAAAAAGTGGCAATTATACCCAAACCGATTAAAGATGGAATCGGTCTAGCCCATAAAAAAGGGAGCCTTAGGCTCCCTTTTGCTGGTTATTGCTAAATCTAGCGCTAATTAACCAAGACGATTGAGTAGCTTGGTAATTTCGGCGATTTGATCCTCTGAGCCTTGACCTTGAATTTCTTCAAGAATGCTCTTGGCACCTTCTTTATCGTCAATTTCAAGGTAAGCGCGCGCTAAATCAAGTTTTTGACCTATGCCACCTTCATCAATATCAACATCGATGCCACCTGTTTCAGGTAATACATCTGGGAACTCATCCAAGCCGATGTCAAAATTCGCACCTTGGTACGGCTCATCATTTGACTCGTCACCACTTTCTTCAAGTAGGCGCTCGATATCGATATAGTCATCGGATACATCAGCCGCTTTCGGTACTTCAACCGGCTCGGTTGGCTCATTAAAGGCGATTTCACCTAACTGGCTCGCAAGTAGATCCGTGTCTTCAATATCATCAACTTCGGTAATTTCAGCACTGTCTGCAGGTTCATCTACCGTATCAATTTCGGCGAAATCCCAATCTAGATCGTTAATGTCAGAGCCATCTTGACTAGATTCATTCGCATCCAAAGTTAAATCAGCAATGTCATCTATGCTGTCATCTAGCTCAGCCAAGGTGTCTTTGCTAGTGTCAAAATCAAGGGCTGTATCTGGCTCTGACTCTGGAGTTTCTGACATGTTAAAGTCAAATTCTTCAAGGTCAGTTGCCCCTTTTGGCTCGGCAGTTGAAGCAAGGTCGGCCACTAAATCATCATCCATCGCACTTGGTGATAACTCATCAAGTAAGATGTCATCTTCATCATCAAGCTCAACAATCATCTCTTCATCTTGAACCAGATGATTTTCTTCTTGAAGTTCAAACAGTGAATCGTCTGCTTCTTCAAATTCGATATTGGCGAGATCTTCAGCACTAAGTATGTCATCTGAGTTTGACTCTGCAACCGGCTCTGGCTCAACCTCAAGGTCGGCTACGCTGTTGCTAAAGTCTATTTCTGGCTCATTTGCATCATCAAGAGCTAGCTCACTTGATACGTCGGTGCTAGCAAATAAGTCTTCGTCTTCTAACTCTACAGGCTTTTCAGTTTCGTCTTCAGCTTCAGCTTCCGCAGCATTGAAATCAAAGTCGAAGCTGTCTGCATCGCTTGTTTGTTCAGCCAACATGTCGAGTTCAGCACTGATATCAGCTTCGTTATCCTTGCTATCAAAATCCAAATCTAGACCAGTGTCACGAGGCTCGTCATTGTCACTGTCTAAATCGATTTCGCTCATCAGATTGATATCATCAGAGGCAAGGTTAGCATTGGTCAGCTCATCAGCTTTTAGATCATCATCTAACGAAAACTGAGGCTCCTCTGGTTTAACCACAGGCTCATCGTCAGCTTGTTCACCAGCTAGTAAATCATCATATTCGCTCTTCTCTTCCATTAAGGCGCTGGTTGAAGTGGCGATTTCTTGCTCTTGCTCTTCTGCTTCGCGTTTCGTTTTAGCACGTAGCCAGAATGAAATGATCACCAAGATGATAAGAATTGGCAATGCGATAACAGCACCCAAGTAGAGCCAGCTAGAAGTGAGTAGTTTCAGTAAATCATCTGACTCAGCTTGCTCTTCCGCTTGCGCTTGGGCTGGCGTATTATTGGCCAATTGTTGCGACAGTAGCTCTTTAATTTCTAGCTGAACTTTCGAATCTTCTTGTAGCTGAGTTTTCAAGCTATCTAAATCAGTCGATAAAGCTTCTAGCTTCATCTTCATTCGTTGATTCGATTCGGCAACTTGTAGTAGCTGTTGGTTAGAGTCGTCAAGTTGGGTTTTTAGCTCATCAAGCTCCGTTGAGCGAGCAGGAGCGACCGCCTCTTTAGGGGCAACTTCTTTTGCTGTATTCGCTGTTTCAACCGGCGCTTCCGGTGCTACCTCAGGTGCAATGCTTGGTACTGCAGTAGGGGCAACCGTTGGCGCAACTGTTGGCGCAGGCGTTGGCGCGGGAGTGGCTTTAGTCGCCACTTTAGCTGGCTGAGTATCAGCAATAAACTTCTGTTTTGCTGCGTCTTTATCAATCCCTTGAATTTCGGCTAGGGTTGGAATCGAAAGGACGGCACCATTAACTAATCGGTTGATATCGTTATTTAAAAAGGCTTGCGGGTTTTTGTTGAAAATAGCGGTCATCATTTGATGGACGGACACACTATTATTCGGTCGAGTTTTACTCGCAATTGACCACATGGTGTCAGATGATTTCAGCGGGCCGTAGGTTCCTGATCTAGCTCCAGTATTGACGGCTTTCACTGTCGGCGTATTTTCAACGCTACGAATCTCTTGTTTCGTTTCGCCGTTCGGTCCTGTTAATTCAACATAAAAACCGGGGGCATCTTTAAATACATCTTCTTCAGCAACAATATTGCTCGCAGCAAGTAATAACGGTAAAGCTATTGCTGCGCGGGAAATAGAACGTCCCATGTTTAATCCTTCATTTTGATTTGCTCAAAAACCCAGCAAATATGACGCACGTGGCGCATATACTTATTCAATAACTCATCACTATAAACCAGCATTGCTGGCTAATCTAGTTACAAAAGAAAGGGGATGGGATACAGGGACTAGAATTGAGATCCAGCCCCCTATTTTGCTACTTCTTTACTTAGTCAGTAGCGGGTATTTGTATAGAAACGAGTGCTTTAACAAATATTTGCGGGCGAAACTACAGGTAAAACTGACCAATTTGCTCTGCAATTTGCACTAGGTTAGTCGCGCTGCCTTTTCTTACATTGTCGATAGCGAACCAAAGCTGTATGCCATTTTCATTGGCCAAATTTTTACGCACACGATCGACATACACGGTATCCTGCCCTAGTGCATGGCCAACACAAGTTGCCAGCTCATCATCTTGCTCCACCAGCTCAACCCCTTGGCTATCACGGATCATGGCTGTAATTTCATTAATTTCGAGTGGATAACGTGTTTCTACATGCAGCACGGCTGACATTCCATGAAACACCGGCACAATAACGCAGCTAGGAATAACGTCTACCTCTGGATCGTTTAACACCAAAGGTAATTGACTTGCTATTAACATCTCATCTTGGCTGTAGCCATTTTCATTTAACTTGCCTGCCAAGGGTAAGCAATTAAAAGCGATTTGTTCGCTAAAAAAATCTGCCTCAACCGGCTTAGCATTAAGTAACTTGGCGGTTTGTCCAGCCAAGGCTGCAACGCCTTTTTTACCCGCAGATGAAACCGACTGGTAAGTGGTGATATTAACCTTACTCAATCCAACTTCGTCTTGAATCGATTTGAGCACTAAGCTGGCAGCGATAACCGCACTCGATGGGCTAACTACAATCCGTGATTGTTGAATCTGGGCTAAAGCGCCAGCGTTAATCTCAGGGACAACTTGAGCAACATCTGGCTCATTAGCAAACGCCGATGAACTATCAATAACTAAACAGCCTGCCGCTTTAGCATCGTCAATATACGTTAAGGCTGCTTCATTTCCAGCACAAAAGATAGCAATTTCAACCTGCGTCCAATCGAAATTTTGTGCCAGTCTCACTCTGTGACGTTTACCTTTAAACATTAACGTTTCACCGTCACTGTTTTCAGAGCCTAGCAAGAATAATTGATTTACTGGGTATTCACGCTCTTCCAGCTGCTCTACCACTGCATTGCCAACCGTACCGGTAGCGCCTAATACAGCAATATTAATTAAACGTTCCATTTTATCTCTCTATCAAATTTCAGTTTTAGTCAGCGATGGTAAAACCAAGTGCAGCTAATAGATGTGCTTCTTGGTTCTCGCCCAAAGACACGGTTAAGGTTGAAAACTCACGACGCTCACGGTAATGCTTACGCATCAAGTCAAACCCATTTGGCTGATTAATTTCCGCTCGCATAATATGGTCATCACGGCGCACATCGTAAACTAAATGCACCAAGGATTTAACGAGGTTTTGGTTAAGCTCAGCATTGATTTGAATATTATCCACCACCGCCTTAGGCAAATAATCGGTCACTTTCTTCTTGGTTGGTTGCCCTAGGTGTTGGCACAAAGCCTGATATAAAACGTCGGTACCATTGGCTTTGCCTTCTAGGCTATAACCCGCAATATGGGGCGTCGCAATAGCGGTATAGGGGAGCAGCTGGGTTTCGATTTCTGGCTCATTTTCCCACACATCTAAGATCAGGGTGGGTAAGCATCCGGTTTCGACTCGTTCAAGCAAGGCTTGATTATCTATCACGCCGCCCCTTGAAGTATTGATTAATACTTGCTCATGATTCAATTGGCGTAGGCGCTGCTGATCGAATAAATGCTTAGTGGCAAACTCTCCTTGTGTGGTCAGCGGTACATGCAAACTAATAAAATCACATTCCATGATGGTTTTCATATCAACAAACTGGCGACTGTCGCCGGCTTGCTCAAGTAGAGGATCACACAAATAGCACTTCATTCCCAATGCGGTGAGTTTTTGCCACACCGCACTGCCGGTATTCCCTGCCCCGACAATACCCACGGTTTTCCCTTGTAGGTTTATCAGATGCTTTTCGGCGTGAACCAAAATGGCACTGACGACATATTGCGCAACCGACTCCTTATTGCAACCAGGGGCGCTCACAAAAGGAATATCACGGGATGCTAAGTACGCTTTATCAATATGATCCATGCCGATAGTCGCGGTACCAACAAACTGCAAACGAGTATTTTGGCCCAATAAGTCTTGATTAACCTGGGTGATAGAGCGAACCAAGAGCACATCGGCATCGGCTAACTGATCCGCCGTTACTTTGCGACCTTCAAAGAAATGCAGTTCACCGAGATCACTGAACATTTCTTTAGCAAAGGGGATATTTGAGTCGAGGAATATTTTCATCTTGGGATTAATTTTGCCTAAACAAACTTAAGTTTCATAAACGGCTTAAATGGACAAGCTCATTGCTAACCGCCAGAAACAAAAAAGAGCAGAGATAGCTCCCTGCTCTAACGATAAACGCTTTTACTTAGCTTAAACTTTTTGGAAAACTAAGGTTGCGTTCGTGCCGCCAAAACCAAAGCTGTTTGACATCACTGTCTTAAGCTCGGCTGGTTCAGCTTGATTTCTCACAATTGGCAAGCCTTCTGCTTTTTCGTCGGCTTGCTCAATGTTAATGCTTGGTGCAATAAACTTATTTTCAACCATTAATAGGCTGTAAATAGCTTCGTGAACACCCGCTGCGCCCAAAGCGTGGCCTGTCATGGCCTTAGTTGCACTGATTTTAGGTGCGTTATCACCAAAGACTTCGCGAATAGCTTCAAGTTCACGTACATCACCTACTGGCGTAGAAGTACCATGGGTATTGAGGTAATCAATCTCACCATTGACCGTTGCCATGGCTTGCTTCATACAACGCACAGCACCTTCGCCCGATGGTGCAACCATGTCGTAACCATCAGATGTTGCGCCGTAACCTACGATTTCAGCGTAGATTTTAGCACCACGGGCAACTGCATGTTCGTATTCTTCAACCACGACCATACCGCCACCGCCTGAAATAACGAAACCATCACGATTCGCATCATACGTACGTGACGCTTTTTCAGGGGTTTCATTGTACTTGGTCGACAGCGCGCCCATGGCATCAAATTCCATCGCCAGTGTCCAGTGTAGCTCTTCTGCTCCACCAGCAAAAACGATGTCTTGTTTACCTAATTGAATCAACTCAAGGGCATTACCAATACAGTGGGCACTGGTTGCACAAGCTGAGCTAATTGAGTAGTTAACACCTTTGATCTTAAACGGCGTAGCCAAACAAGCTGAAGTGGTACTCGCCATGGTGCGAGGTACCATGTATGGGCCAACTCGTTTAACACCTTTGTTACGCAAGATATCCGCGGCTTCAACTTGGTTCTCAGATGAGCCCCCACCTGAGCCAACGACTAATCCAGTGCGCTCATTAGAAACGTCTGCTTCAGAAAGGTTGGCATCAGCAATGGCTTGTTCCATTGCTAGGTAAGCAAACCCTGCTGCATCACCCATAAAACGCATGATTTTACGGTCAATGTGTTCTTTAGGCACAATATTCAGTGCACCCCACACCTGACTACGTAAGTTAAACTCGGCAAATTGCTCAGAAAAACGAATACCGGACTTGCCGTTTTGTAATGAAGCAAGTACTTCCTCTTTATTGTTACCAATACTGGAAATAACACCGATACCTGTGATGACTGCTCTTCTCATTTATAGACCCTGTGGTTCTCTCGTTGCCGCCATTGTAGCATTTTATCTATGACAACTGGTCGGCTTTCGACAATATAAGGTAAAATCGGCGCTATCATGCCACAAAATAGCGAAACTTTCTTTGATAAATCATAAACTCGAGAATGCCCAACTAGAATGGAATGCCAATGGCACCCCGGTATCCAGTCAATTTGATGACATTTATTTCTCAAACATCAATGGTTTAGAAGAAACCAAACACGTATTCATTACGGCAAATGGACTGCCGAACAGATGGCATAATTTTGCTCGAGATCACTTTGTGATTGCTGAAACTGGCTTTGGCACTGGATTAAATTTCTTAGTCGCGTGGCATACTTTTAATCAATTTAAGCAAGCTTACCCTGATCAAGGGCCACAGCGACTGTATTTTACTAGCTTTGAAAAATACCCACTAACCCAAAAAGATTTACAATTAGCGCTAGCACAATGGCCAGAGCTTGCCCCATTAGCCAAACAATTGGTAGCAGACTACCCGAACTGTGTGTCAGGAAGTCATCGCTTAAGCCTACAACAAGGACAGGTGATACTCGACCTTTGGTTTGGCGATCTTCATGATTCACTACCGCAGCTTTATTGCCCCGCACAAGGCCTAGTCGATTGCTGGTTTTTAGACGGTTTTGCGCCCAGTAAAAATCCGGATATGTGGTCACAATCCTTGTTTGATGCAATGGGCAGACTAGCAAAACCTGGTGCCACGGTGGCAACCTTTACCGCGGCAGGATTTGTCCGCCGAGGTTTAACCGATGCAGGCTTTACCATGACCAAGCCAAAAGGCTTTGGGCGTAAGCGTGAAATGCTAGCGGGCCACTACAGTGAAGCGCCAAAGGTACTTACCATAATCAAGGGTGAAAATAGAGAGCCCGCTACATCAAGCGCCGATGCTATCACTCTAGTAGGCGGTGGTATTGCCGCTGCGGCAACCGCCCTTGCTTTAGTGCGCAAAGGTCGCAAGGTCAACCTGTATTGCAAAGATAGTCAATTAGCCAGCAATGCCTCGGGCAACCGCCAAGGGGCACTTTACCCACTAATTAGCCCCAATAATCCGATCAATACTGAACTTTTCATTCATGCCTTTGATTATAGCCGTCAGCTATTAAGACAAGTGGCACACCAAGGTATTCGACATCAGTTTTGTGGCGTTATTGAATTAAATTACGATGACAAATCAGCAAAAAAAGTAAATCTAATTGAGCAGCAAGACTACCCTTGCTCGCTGGTTAAAAGTTTAACGCCCGAGCAAGCCAATCAAGTAGCTAATCTGCCAATTAATACCAATGGCCTGCTATACCCTGATGCCGCTTGGCTTAATCCTGGGGACTATACGTGCGCCTTGATAGCTCAAGCTATTGAAACTGGGCTTCTCACCATTCATTTTGACAGTCTGATCAGTGATATTGTGGCCAAGGATACAGGCTGGCAATTTAGGGTGAACGGTCAGTTAGAGTCCGCGCAAATCATGATTCTATGTACTGGCTCAAACCTTGATTTTGCGCAGCTAAAAGCGCTTCCCCTCTTTCCAGTTCGCGGACAAGTAAGCCATGTTAATACGTCACCAGTTAGCCAAGACTTAAAAACCGTCCTGTGTTATCAAGGTTATATGACGCCAGCAGATGGCAAGTCCCATTGCATAGGTGCCAGTTATGGCCGTAATCAAGATGCAGTTAATTTTAGTCAAATCGAACAGCAGCAAAACCATGACAAGTTGTTAACGTCGATGCCGCAGGTTGATTGGCCAAAAGAATTAGATTTTACCAATAAAGATGGGAGGGTAAGTGTCCGTTGTGGTACCCGAGATAATTTACCGTTTGTTGGCAAGGTGCCGATATACCAAGAGTTTGTGAACTTTAATCACAGCGAAAAACTAGAACATCATGATTTATATATGCTAAGTGCATTAGGGTCGCGCGGCTTATGCACTGCACCTTTGATGGCCGAATTGCTTGCTTGTGAAATAGTAGGGGAGCCCCTGCCTGTTGGCAAAGAGGTGCTCGCTCGATTACACCCTAACCGTTACTGGCTTCGCAGTGTAAAAAAAGGAAGACCGCTATAAGCGGCCTTCCTTTTTGGAAAACTTAATAAGATGAAGTTACTTAAACGAGAGCTTCATCTTTCTATCGTAATCAGCGCTTTCTGCTTTGGCCTTGGCAAGGTAGCGATAACCTGCTTTATCAACGCGCTGTTGTAGCTGAGCACAATCTAAATTGGTTGGCGCTAACTTAATGCTTTCAATTAATTGCTCCGCAGCCTTGACTACAATATCTTTGTGGCCACTCTCGTGATCAAGCAAGCCACCTAGGTAAGTCTGCCAATGGGCTTGAGCCGTCTCAGATTGCTCATCAACATTTAACCATCTTGGTACCACGATATCGATTTCAATATCGACACCCGCATCACCGACCCGACATTGTTTACCCTTTTGTTCAAATGCAAGCTGCCAGTTCATATTATAACTGGCTTTACCCGCAGCCTTATTACCCGCTTGTCCAGCTGGGCCAACAATACGAATCTTTTGAAAAAGTTCATACATACTTTGGGCTTCAAGATCATAGAACTTGAAATTAACATTCACATTTGGTGATAAGGTAGTTAATTTGCTAGACGTTTGCCAATCAGAGGCTGCCAGAGCACTGTTTGCACCTAGACCTAACGTACAACAAAGGATTGAGAGTAGAGATAAGCTTTTCATTATTAATTATTATTTTCCCTGTGATTGGCTCACAATTGAGATTTAGCAGCCCAATAAAAATCCGCACCAAGCTATCATTTAGGCAGAAATTGAGCAAGTTTCAAGATGATAGTTTTACTCTTTTACTGATGTTTCTCACAAAATGCTTGATTTGCAGGTTTTTTCATACTGTTGATAGCCGACTCAATCGGCTATGCTAAGACAGTTAATCGTCGCCTTAATCACTCATTCGACCAATGCGCCGCTGTGCCAGAAATATCACTCATTTCAAAGTAAATGAGCCGATATAAGTACACTCGATGGCAATATTGCGATTATTGCCATAAGATGAAATAAAGCATTGATAGGAACATCTCATGTCACTACCCATTCTCATTTGTGATGACTCAGCACTTGCCCGCAAACAAATGGCCAGAAGCTTGCCGGACAATTGGAATGTAGATATCACCTTTGCAACTCATGGCGCTGAAGGTATAGAAGCGATTAAGAAAGGGTTAGGTAACGTTGTTTTTCTTGATTTGAATATGCCTGTCATGGATGGCTACGAAGTATTGGAAGCCATTTGTAAACAAGACCTAAATGCATTAGTCATTGTGGTTTCGGGCGATATCCAACCCGAAGCCAGAGAAAAGGTGATGGGCTTTGGCGCCCTAGATTTTATTAAAAAACCGGTAAGCAAAGAAAAAATTGCCGATATTCTCACCCAATATGGGGTGATCAACGAAGCCGACTTAATACCGACACCCGAGCCAGTTACTCCTCCACAAACAGCACAAGTGGTTGCCGAATTAGCCCAAGACGACATCAACGAATATTCTGGCCCGAAAATTGAATTACCTAATGATGCGCGAGATGCCTATCAAGAAGTCGCCAATGTTGCCATGGGTCAGGCCGCTGACCTACTTGCCCGATTGCTTAATGTATTCGTTTTACTCCCCATCCCTACGGTTAATTTGCTTGAAGTCAGTGAATTGACCATGGCGCTTGAAGCGGCAGAGTCAAACGATACCATTTCTGCCGTATGTCAAGGCTATATAGGTGCTGGCATTGCAGGTGAAGCACTCATTTTGTTTCATGACTCCAGCTTTAAAGACATGGCTAGCCTGATGAACTTTCAAGGTGAGCTCAATGAACAAGCGGAAATTGAAGTCATGATGGATATTGCCAATATCTTAATTGGCGCATTTCTTAAAGGCTTTGCCGAGCAATTAGATATGTCATTTAGTCAAGGTCACCCCGTGGTGTTGGGCCAACATTGCCAAATCAAAGATTTAGTCAATGAGAATCAAACTCGCTGGAAGCAAACATTGGCGATTGAAATAAACTATGTCATTGAAAATAAACACATTCACTGTGATTTACTAATGCTGTTCACGGAAGATTCCATCACGACCCTAAACAATAAACTCACTTATTTGTTGAATTAATTATGCAAAATAGCGCTTTCGATTTAAAAGAATTTCATTGGATGGTTGAGATGGTGCAAACCATCGATGTTGGCCTAGTGGTGCTGGATCGCGACTATAAAGTGCAAGCCTGGAATGGCTTTATGGAAAATCACAGTGGCAAAGGTGGCAGCCAAGTTCAAAACCAGATCATGTTTGATTTGTTTTCAGAAATCCCGAAAGACTGGTTAAGTCAAAAAATTGAATCGGTTTTTTTACTGAAAAACCGAGCTTTTACTACCTGGGAACAAAGGCCTTACATATTTCGCTTTAAAAACTACCGCCCCATTACTGGCACCGCTGAGTTTATGTATCAAAACATGACCATCATTCCTTTGATGAGCTTAACTGGCGAGGTGACTCACGTCAGCTTGATCATTTACGATGTGACCGACAGCGCGGTAAATAAACTACAACTGAAAGATCTCAACGACCAACTTAAAGATCTAAGCCGTATTGATGCCCTCACCCAATTGTATAATCGCGGCTACTGGGAAGAACAATTACATCATGAGTTTGCTCGCTATAAACGAACTCAGGTTAATGCCTGTTTAATCATGTTCGACATTGACCATTTCAAACGCGTCAATGATACCTATGGCCATCAAGCCGGTGATAAGGTTATTCAAGCGGTGAGTGCAACATTGAAACAAAATCTACGTGAAACGGACATTGCAGGCCGTTACGGCGGGGAAGAATTTGCGGTGTTATTGATTGATACCGATGCCGAAAAAGCCCTGTTTTTTGCTGAACGTTTGCGCAAAAGTATCGAGGCACTGCATGTTTACCATGACGAACATGATATCTGTTTTACCGTGAGCTTGGGCATAGCCCAAACCCATCCTCAGTTACCTTCACCAGAAGAGTGGCTAAAACAATCAGACAGTGCTTTATACCGTGCCAAAGAATCGGGCCGCAATAGAACGTGTGCAGCACCGCTGCCTAATTCCGAAGGCTAGCTTTAGCCTTCGATTAACTGCTGCCACATGGTTTCAACCAAAACTTGATCGCCAGGACTTAACTCTCGCGCCGCAAATGCATTTGCTAATTCCTGCTCAACTTGAGCAATAAAATCTTGTTTCGAATGCTTCTCTGCTTGTTCACAATGGGCTAAAGCTAAGCTTAAATGGCCACTAAGATAACCCGATGCAAATAGCGCATCACTGTCACCCGTATCCAAAATTTGCGCTATTTTATGCTCAATACCCTGATACAACTCATACATATTTTTTACCTTAAATACATGCCTTTATATTCAAATGAGGCGGGAGTTAACGGCGCTACACCATAAAATTGCGCTAATGCCTGCATTAAAGTTTGCGCGCGAGGAGGAAAGCCTTGCTCTAGGTACTTTAGCACTTGGTCATAAACTTGATGCTGAAAGCCAAGCCGGTCAATTTCAATGCCCGACAGATTGTCACAACTCACCGCAAAAGCAAAGCCACAACTGGCAGCTAGCCCCCACTCTACCGCTTGAGGCTTAATCTCCACTTTCTCGAACTCGGCTTGCTGCTGAGCAGTGCGGCCATCTGGCTCATACCAGTAACCAAAATCAACTAGTTGCCTGCGAGCCTTACCGGCAATACACCAATGAGAGATTTCATGTAATGCGCTGGCAAAAAATCCATGAGCAAAAATAATGCGATGATGAGGATGGTGTTGGTCAGCCGGTAAATAGATAGGCTCATCTTCACCTGCTACTAATTGCGTGTTCTCGCTGCGCAAAAAACACTGTTCAAATAGCCTAATTAAATCTTGATAGCGGTGCAATTTAACTCCAGCCCCTTAGTCACTGCCAAAAACACCGCATTCTACCTACTCAAGGTCAAAGCGACAAACATCAATGGGCTCAGCTCGATTTTTTTAGCTCAACTGATGTGTTTTGCTTTAAAGGTTTAGTATTTTTAGCTAAGGTGATGGCAATTAATTTTGACTTAACGCTAGTGCCCCTCTGGTTTGAGTCAATTTCCATCCTGAAACAGATATTTCCAGCCTACGCTGTTTAAGGAAGTTGACCATGATAATGACCAATTCGCACGACTAACAAGGATGCGGCCTAATGCCATTAAAAACTGACGAGCTACGTACAGAAAAACAAGACTTTCTTATCACGCCTGCCGAGCTAAGTGATGATCGCCCTCTAAGCGATGCTGCTGCTGGCGTGGTGACCAGAGCCAGACGCGAAGTAGAAGCGATTATTTCAGGTGAAGACAAACGTTTGTTAGTCGTGGTAGGCCCTTGTTCAATCCACGATCCTAGTGCTGGTATTGAATACGCTAAACGCTTAGTCAAACTTAAAGATGAATTAGGTGACGATCTGTGCATCGTGATGCGAACCTACTTTGAAAAGCCACGCACTATCGTTGGCTGGAAAGGTCTTATCAACGATCCTGATTTAGATGGCAGCTACAATGTCAATAAAGGCATCGCCCTTGCGCGTAACTTACTGCTTGATATTAATGAACTGGGCTTAGCTACCGCCACCGAATTTTTAGATATGGTTACGGGACAATACCTTGCCGATTTAATCACTTGGGGAGCGATTGGTGCTCGCACCACGGAAAGCCAAATTCACCGTGAAATGGCGTCGGCCTTGTCATGTCCTGTTGGCTTTAAAAATGGTACCGATGGCAATTTACAAATTGCGATGGATGCAGTTCGAGCAGCTAAAGCACGCCATATTTTCTATTCACCCGATAAACACGGCCGCATGACTATCTATAAAACAGCGGGCAATCCTTATGGCCACATTATTTTGCGCGGTGGCAAAGAGCCTAACTACAGCCAAGAGCATGTTCAAGCCGCTGCAGAGCAACTTTCAGATATAGGGTTAACCCCTCGTGTGATTGTTGACTTCAGCCACGGTAACAGTTTAAAACAGTATAAGAAGCAGTGGGATGTGGCTAACGATATCATGGCCCAAATGCGCAGCGGCTCTAAGGCTATCGCCGGCGTTATGATCGAAAGCTTCTTAGAAGAAGGTAATCAAGCCGTTGAAGACGGCAAAGAGCTCGTATTTGGTAAAAGTATCACGGATGCTTGCATCAACTGGCAAGACACCGAAAATATGCTGAGAGAATTAGCGAAAGCCAGCCGAGATAGTCGAAAATAATCAACTCACATAGGGAGTCAGGGTCAATAACGCTCTGGCTCCATTTTCTACCTTGGCATTAGGAAACAAGATCCACTCCTGATTCGCCTGCACGCAATATTCTTTCTCCGCTTCTTTTGCCAATACCTCCCCTTGCTGAAAACAACTAAAGTTGGCCGCATCAGCAGCAAAAGCCAACATAAAATCATCATGATACTTATTAATTTGCTGAGCGATGGTGAACAGTTGTAGCTCATGGCTCACTTCAGCCTCGCCCTTCACTTCATCTAATGACAGTAAGGAAATAAGGTAATCCTGAAATATTTGATGATCGAGCATGTTATTTTGTGCCCAAGGCAAGGCCTTGCCTAATTCTAAGGTGGCAGCCTGAGCACCATATTGGATATAAGATGCATAACTAAAAGTATTAGTGGCAAGCTGACTCAGCACCGCGGCTTGGATCCCTGCTTGTTGCAATTTATTTAACTGCGACGACAACGGCCTGTGCGTAATATCAATACAAGGGCTTTTAGCGACAGGCACCACGGCAAAACGCCGATAAAAAGAATCTCGGATAGCACAATGACAATCCCAATGGAGCTTTTGTTTGGCATCATGTAGCTGAAAAAAGCGCGCCACACATAGCTCTAATAAAGCGGCGCGCATGGATTCAATGCAAGCTGCTACGCGCAGATGTTGACCACAGAACAACCGATTCAGATTGGTGTCGCAATAGCGCACGGCTTTAGCCAGTGCTTGTGGATGACCTAAGATAAATAAACAAGCGTGTTTGGGAGTCAAAACCTGACCAATAATGCGTGCCACTATTTCATTTAACACCAGCACGGGGGCAGTCTCATTACCGTGAATTCCCGCTGATAAAACCAGACTGAATTGGCTTTCACCGGGCAAATACAACACCCCTGGAGCCCAGCATTCAAGCTTTAAATGCTTTGGAAATTGGGCAACAAACTCTGCTTCGCTGATCTTACCTAATGTGAAGTCGATAAAGCTCATTGCTATGCCCCCCATTTCGCATCTCACTTAAGTATAAGCAGCTTGCGAAAATTAGGGGAAAGCAATCACCCTCCATAAAATGGGGAAGGCAATGCCTTCCCCTTTAGATTAACAAAGAGCGGTTAGCTCAGCGGACACGCCTCTAAATGCCAGATAGTATCGACATAATCTTGGATTGAGCGGTCGGAGTTAAATTTACCCATACTTGCCGAATTAATAATCGCCATTTCAGCCCATTTAGCTTGATCTCGATAAGCGGCATCAATTCGCTGATGGGCATCAAGGTAGCTTTGGTAGTCGGCTAAACATAAGTAATTGTCACCCCATTCAAGCAAACTACGCTTAACATCAGACAATTCGCCTGGGTGGCCTGGGGTAAAGTAATCACTGTCTAGCCAATCCAGCACGGCTTTAAGCTCATCGTTTTTGTAGTAGTAATCAAACGGGTTGTAGCCGGCTTTTTTAATGGCTTCCACTTCATCAACATTCAGACCAAAGATAAAGATATTATCTTCACCCACTTCCTCGGCAATTTCGATGTTAGCGCCATCTAGGGTACCGATAGTGAGCGCACCATTAAGTGCCAGTTTCATGTTACCCGTTCCCGAGGCTTCTAATCCCGCGGTCGAGATCTGCTCAGAAACGTCGGCAGCCGGAATTAACTTCTCAGCCAATGAAACGCGATAGTTTGGCATAAACACCACTTTTAGCTTGCCCTTAATTCGATCATCATTGTTGACCTTATCCGCCACTTTATTAATGGCATAAATGATTTTTTTAGCCATGTGATAACCTGGCGCTGCTTTGGCTCCAAAGATAAATACCCGAGGTACCATGTCTAGCTCAGGGTTAGCTAATAAGCGACGGTACAAGGTGAGAATATGCAATAGATTAAGCTGCTGGCGTTTATACTCATGTAGGCGCTTAATTTGAATATCAAAGATAGCATCCGCACTGACTTCAATACCGGTTAGCGCTTTAATTTCATCAACTAACTTAAGCTTGTTGTCACGCTTAATTGCCATAAATGTCTGTTGGAATTTTTTATCTTTCGCCTTTGGAAGAGCATCTTTGAGCATATGCAGCTGAGTTGGCCAGCCCGCACCAACGGTTTTGTCGTATAGTGCAGCCAGCTCAGGGTTAGCTGATTTCAACCAGCGACGCGGCGTGACACCGTTTGTCACATTGACAATTTTGCCTGGGTATAAAGCATCAAACTCGGGGAACAGATCTTTTTTCACTAAACGCGTATGAATAGCCGCAACCCCATTAACCTTGTAAGAAGAAACCACGCTCAGATAAGCCATGCGAACCATGCGCCCGCCTTCTTCATTGATGATAGATAACTTGCGCTTCATCTCATCATTACCGGGCCACTTAGCCTCCACTTCTTGCTCTAAGAAACGGCGGTTAATTTCATAAATGATTTCCAAATGACGCGGCAATACCCGCTCAAACAAAGCAACCGACCAGTTCTCTAACGCTTCAGGTAATAAGGTATGGTTGGTATAAGCAAACGTGTGACTAGACACATCCCAAGCCTCACTCCAAGTTAGCCCTTCTTCATCAATTAAGATCCGCATTAACTCAGGTACTGAAATGGCGGGGTGAGTATCATTAAGTTGAATCGCTACTTTGTCAGCAAAGATAGACCATTTCTCACCGTTGGCGCGTTTAAAGCGACGAATAATGTCTTTAATTGAACAGGCACAGAAAAAGTACTGCTGGATCAAGCGTAGCTCTTTGCCTTGCTCGGTTTCATCATTAGGGTAAAGTACTTTTGATACGGTTTCGGCTTGGGCTTTTTCAGCTTGTGCATCCACGTAACCACCGGCATTGAATACGTCCCAGTCAAATGCTTCGCCCGGCTTACTTTCCCATAGTCGAAGCACATTAACCAGATTAGCACCATAGCCAACAATAGGAATATCCCAAGGCACCCCTTTCAATTTACGCCCAGCGTGCCAAACCTTGCGCATCGAGCCATCAGCTTCAAATACACTTTCTACATAACCATATAATGGCACTTCTTGGACCGACTCAGGACGACAGATTTCCCACGGGTTGCCATATTCACGCCAGCTGTCAGGACGCTCGATTTGATGGCCATCGCGAAACTCTTGACGGAATAAGCCGTGCTCATAGTGAATACCATAACCGATTGCTGGGTAGCCTAAAGTGGCTAATGAATCGATATAGCACGCAGCCAATCGACCTAAGCCACCATTACCTAGCGCCATATCAGGCTCTTCTTCACACACTTGGTAAATATCTTTACCAAGCTCCTGCAGCGCTTGTTGCGCTTCGGTGAAGAGTTCTAGGTTATGTAAATTGTTAGAAAGCAAACGCCCCATTAAAAATTCAAGGGAGAGGTAATTTACTGCTCGGGTATCTTTTTTTGCATGAGTCGCTTGTGTCTCGGTCAATTTTTCAAACACAAGTTCATTAATTGCTGCACAGGTTGCGTTCCACCAAGCCTTATCATTAGCTTTGTTTTCATGTGTGCCTAAGGTAGAACGAAGATGATGAACGATACGTTGCTTTAGCTTATCAGCACTAATATCAAAAGGCTTAACCTGTGTTTTCTTTGTCGCCATGGTGGGTTCCTTAACAAATGTACGGGAAAGCGTGTAAACGTCACTACAGGAGACGGTTAAACACAAAAAAATTGCTAATTAAAAGTAAACTATCCATTGTTGATTTACCAGTAAATAAGCAATAAGTGTGATTAACTTTTGTTACAGTTCAATGATCTAGATGCTCTTGACAAGCAAGTTAGCCATCGGCCTGCTCGTCTATTTTGTCAACTCTCAAGTCCAAAGTGTGGATATAAATAGCAAACACAACACGCTCAAAATTGATTGTATTCGGCTAGGCATAGAGGTGTGCCTGAAGGGTGTTGTAACTACATAATATAGCGCGAAAATAACAGCGCCACTCTCAAGAGAATGGCGCTGATAGATATCATATTGATGTATCGTGCTTTACCTGCTGGCACTAGCACGAAGTTGGCTATTTAGAGCTAACTCTATAGACCCGCTTTTGCAAAGGCGGCAGCCACAATTTGCTGCGCTTCACTTTGGATCAAGCTAAGGTGTTGCTCATCAACAAAGGACTCAGCATAGATTTTGTAGATATTCTCGGTACCAGAAGGGCGAGCCGCAAACCAGCCGTTTTCGGTCACTACCTTTAACCCGCCAATCGCCGCATCATTCCCCGGCGCTCGAGTAAGCTTAGCGATGATGGTGTCGTTTGCTAAGGTGCTGGCCTCAACTAAGTCTGGATTAAGTTCACTTAATACCGCTTTTTGTTCAGGTGATGCAGGTGCATCAAGGCGTTGATAGAGCGGCGCACCAAATTCTGTCGCCAGAGCTTGATAATGCTCACCCGGATCTTGTTTGGTCACGGCGATAATTTCAGCGGCTAATAGCGCTAGGATGATGCCATCCTTATCGGTACTCCAAACGCCACCGTCACGGCGTAAAAATGACGCACCCGCACTTTCTTCACCGCCAAATCCAAACTCGCTATTAAAGAGCCCATCAACAAACCACTTAAAGCCCACTGGCACTTCACATAATGGCTTGTTAAGTTTTTCCGCTACGCGGTCAATCATCGAGCTAGACACTAAGGTCTTACCGATTTTGGCTTCTGTCGGCCAGTTTGGCCGATGCCCAAACAGATACTGGATCGCTACTGCCAAGTAATGATTCGGGTTCATTAAACCGACCGACGGAGCCACGATACCATGACGGTCATAGTCAGGATCATTGGCCACTGCGATATCGAATTTGTCTTTAAGTTGGATCAAACTTGCCATGGCATAAGGCGATGAGCAATCCATGCGGATTTTGCCATCCTTATCTAAGGTCATAAATGAGAAAGTAGGATCGACGCGATCATTAACCACGGTAATATCCAACCCATAATGCTTGGCAATGACAGGCCAATACGCAACACCTGAGCCACCTAAGGTATCAACGCCAATTTTCACGCCCGCAGCGGCTATCGCTTTCATGTCAATGACATTTTCTAAATCAGCAACATACGGCATGATGTAGTCGTAATGCTCGGCCTGTGCTAGCGCGGCTTGATAATCCATGCGCTTAACCGCCGCTAACCCTTGAGCTAATATCTCATTGGCGCGGTCTTGAATAATTTTTGTCACTCCACCATCAGCCGGACCGCCATTGGGTGGATTGTATTTAAATCCACCATCTTGGGGAGGATTATGTGACGGTGTGATAACTATGCCATCGGCGAGTAACTGGTCGTTATGACGATTATGCGCCAAAATAGCGTGAGAAATAACCGGTGTCGGGGTGAACCCGAGTCCTTTTTGCACGACGACATGCACGCCATTGGCTATCAACACTTCAATCGCACTGGCAAAGGCTGGCTCAGATAAAGCATGAGTATCTTTGCCTAAAAACAAAGGGCCTTGATAACCTTGTTGCTGGCGATACTCCGCAATGGCTTGGCTTATCGCTAAAATATGATCCTCATTAAAAGCCGAATCAAATGAACAACCACGGTGACCAGAAGTACCGAATGCAACTTGTTGCTCGCGGATATCAACATTGGGTTTATTGGTGTAATAAGCCGATACCAAAGTGGGAATATTGGTAAGATCTTGCTGCTGAGCAGGCAAACCTGCACGAGGGTGAAGTGACATAATTATCCTTTAATTATTGATATTAAATTTTTGCGCATGCTTTCTCTATCACATGATGAGCATACCCCATACTTGCCATCAACTGCGCGATAATGATGCGTTTTCTTCCGTTATTTGCATTAGTGATAACCCAAAACGGGGTATCAGCAATAGCACGTGGTTTACACGTTTTTCCGCCTTCTTCCAAGGCTGTTTCTGATGCGGCTAAATAGAGTCTTTTTCGGCCTCGAGTCGTTTCACTGGCTTTTGCAAAAGCGCTCGGTGAATCTTGATACATAGCAGATAGCATTAACAAAAAGCGCTCAACAGAGTGCTCAATAGTGCTTAGCTCGTGACTATCAAGTAACGCTTGTAGGCCTGTCGCATCAGGTAATGAATCAGATGCTGCTGATGTGTCTTTAGCATGACTTGCTACATTAGATTGTACGTCATTGACATTAACATCAGATTGGTCAGCATTAGCCTTTTCAACTCGTTTAGTATCGCTGTCATGTTGAGCTGTTGCAGACTCAGTCGACGCATTATTAGTGCTAATTGTGCTCGGCTGCACATTTGCTCGGTCATTATTTGGCAAGGGAGGCAAAGATAACAAACGACGTAATATTTGAGACGCACTTTCACCAATATTTTGGGTTTGAGCTGCTATGTATTGGTACAACTCATCATCTAGCTCTATTTTTTTCATTTCTTACAAACATTTCCGGCAAAACATTGAGGGATTATACCCAGAGTAAAGACGACACTCCAATGACTTTAAGACAAACTGCCGTTACACTGGTCGAGGAAATCGGTTTCTGCCAAAACTTCCCCTACAAAGTGTTGGCATTTTTTCTGTCTCGGCATTGGTCTACCGATAATTAATCCCTTTAGCTTATGCCGACTTAACAATGAAATCGATGATTTAATTGCATATACATGACAAAAAAATGAATAAAGAGTAAATAAATGCAACTTAATTACAAAATCAGCGGCCAAGGCGATGCTGTATTTTTAATCCATGGTTTGTTTGGTAGCTTGTCGAATTTCGGCTTATTACAACAAACCTTAAGCACACACTACCGGGTTATTTGTGTAGATGTTAGAAACCATGGCGAATCGCCCCATCACCCAAGTATGCGTTATCAAGACATGGCACAGGATATTTTAGAGTTAGCCAAACTGCTCGATATCTCAAGCTTTTCAATTGTTGGCCACTCTATGGGCGGCAAAATTGCCATGCAAGTGGCACTGCTCGCGCCGGAACGGGTAAATAAACTCGTTGTTGCCGATATGTCGCCAGTCAATTACGAACCACGTCATCAGGGTGTATTTGCTGGCTTGCAAGCCGTTGCTGAAGCTGATTTCAAAACACGAAGTGAAGCACAGACCTGTCTGAGCCAGTACGTCGAAGAAGTCGGTGTGATCCAATTTCTATTAAAATCACTATATAAGTACAAGGATAAGATGATCTGGCGTTACAATCTTGACGCCTTAGTCAATGGCTATGCAGATATTATCGCTTGGCCAGAAACCACGGCCACCTTCCAAGGCCCAACTTTGTTTATTAAGGGCGAGCTCTCAGACTACATTATCAAGGATTATTGGCCGAGTGGGGCAAAACATTTCCCTCAGGCAAAGATAAAAATGATCATGGGTACAGGTCATTGGCTACATGCTGAAAAACCAGTGGTGTTCAATAAAATTGTGGCTAATTTTTTGGCCGCAACAAGTTAGCGAATGATGGGGAGTTATGTTATATTCCCGCCGTTTATAAATAGCCTTAACGAACTTACGTTGATTAACTTATGTTAAGTGAATACACAGAACAAATTGAAACTTTCGGCCTGTACGGCTTTTACGTCATTTTATTCTTGCTGATCGGGCTATCCATTAATGATGTACTAAAACGCAGTAACGTGCCGACCTATGGCCGTACCATTGTTTGGATGGTATTGTTCTTGGGCTGTGCTGGATTCATTTCAAAAGGCATTATTGAAGTATTTTGGGAGTCCAATGGGCTTGGTTAAGCAGTATATACAATGGCAAAAGAGCTAACTGATAGAACAACGATAGATCTTTTCTGTGATGAAAAACGGCCCGGTAGGCCAAAGACAAACCCTCTATCGCGAGAACAGCAACTAAAGATCAATAAACGCAATCAAATCAAGCGCGATAAAGCGAAAGGTTTGAGACGAGTAGAATTAAAGGTCGAGCAAACCTTGTTTGAACAACTGAACGATTTAGCACTACAGCAAAACATGAGCCGCAGTGAACTAATTGTTTATATGCTAGAACAACAACTTAGACCACAACAGTAACAGATAAAACGGGTAGAAAAATATGGCAAGTGTAGGGATATTTTTTGGTAGTGACACTGGCAATACCGAAGCTGTGGCAAAAATGATCCAGAAGCAACTTGGTAAGAAACTAGTTGAAGTAAAAGACATTGCTAAAAGCACTCAAGCTGAGATCGATGAGTTCAGCCTGCTTTTATTCGGTATTCCGACTTGGTATTACGGCGAAGCCCAATGTGACTGGGATGACTTCTTTCCTGAACTTGAAGAAATTGATTTTAGTGAAAAATTGGTTGCCATCTTTGGCTGTGGTGATCAAGAAGACTATGCCGAATATTTCCTTGACGCCATGGGTACCTTAAAAGATATCGTTGAATCCAAAGGTGCGACCATCGTCGGTCACTGGCCAACACAAGGCTACGAATTTGAAGCCTCTAAAGCCCTTGTTGACGAAAACCACTTTGTGGGCCTAGGTATCGATGAAGATCGTCAACCTGAACTAACCGCCGAGCGCGTAGAAGCTTGGGTTAAACAAATCTACGACGAAATGTGTTTAGCTGAACTAGAAGATTAAGCTGATGTCAGGCGCAGATTTACCTTAAAGGATCCAGGTAAATCTGTGCAAACTTCGCCAACGAGCCAAGCTTGTCATAATATAAATACAACTGAATGTTATTTTTGTTAAGACGTACCTTGCTCAACTCAACTAAAGCATTGTAAGCTTCCTTATATTCATCTTGGAATTTTCCATAGGGAAACATTCCATTTTAAACCAACTATTATCAGGACAACTTCCCTACCATGGCCGATAACAATAAAGCACTGAAACAGGCGGGTTTAAAAGTCACCTTACCTAGACTCAAAATCCTTGAGCTATTAAGACAGCCTGATAGCCAACACATTAGCGCAGAAGACTTATATAAAAAGCTCATTGAAATGGGTGAAGAAATTGGTTTGGCGACCGTCTACCGAGTGCTTAACCAGTTTGATGACGCTGGCATAGTCACCCGTCATCATTTCGAAGGCGGTAAATCTGTGTTCGAGCTTTCAACAATAGAACATCATGACCATTTAGTATGTTTGGATTGTGGTGAAGTAATCGAATTTACCGACGATCTAATTGAAGATCGACAAGAGAAAATTGCTCAGCAACACGGTATTGAATTAACTAATCACAGTTTGTACTTATATGGTCGTTCGGTGGATGGGAAATGTAACCATTAGTCTTGCAACGGCAACCTTGTGGTTAAATTATCTAAGCAAGGTGAGATGTTTACGTCTCACCTTTTATTTTCTATGCTCCCATATACCTGATCAACTTATACCAATCTTGAAAGTTAATTTGTCGGATTACCCCTCTTCATCAGCAAAATTGACTTACCCTCTCTAACTGATCCCAAAAATTACATACCTTCGATACGATATCGCGACAATCAGTAAGGCATTGGTTTACAGTCAATGGTGTCTTACCTGCTCTAAACTTGGTTACTCCTCTAAACCTCTCATGCCCTTCTCCCTAAACAGAGTTATCCATATATTAACTCTTTCGGGTGACTTTCAGGAACCTAGCTATCATTGGAAGAGTTTTACCATCCTAGATATGTACTAATGCCAGTAAACGCATTTTTATCGAGATGGATTTTTGTTGGCTAGCAAGCTTTTCGAAATCTATATTGTCGAGAGAAGTCATCGTCGTTTGAGTTAAGGACTGTGACTTAATTAGATCATATTTTAACTAATGAGTGAAATGGCATAGCATGAACTGAATCTTGTAAGGCCGGATTTTGCTCTGGGAATCTGTTTAGTTTTCTGAAGACGTAAAAATGCTGTAAGGGCTTCTTCGAATGGGAGCATGGTGAAGGCCGGTGTCCTTTGCTTTGTCTTCAGACGTAAAAAAGCCCAAGTCATTAGACTCGGGCTTAGTATGG
>NZ_JBKFDK010000023.1:0-71563 GCF_046452435.1 Motilimonas thetidivivens | reverse complement strand
TTTAAAGAAAAATAAACAAAATGAATCAAGCGAACAAAAAGCAATCACACCGAGCTAAAAATGCTACTTTTTGCTGCATTTTTAATCACCTCTGCAAACTTACAGGTAATTAAAGTCTCTAGCGAAAGCGTCTACTTTGTGCCAATCAGTAAATTCTATATCTTTACTCTTATCCGTACTGCCACCAGTCATCTTCATGATGAGCTGAATAATCAGCGTTTGCCACCAGTTGTATTTTGAATAAAGCAATGCGCCCGCAAATACACCTTTCATCTTAGGTTGCCACTGACATAGACGGTCAAACTTCATCATATATGCGCTCGTAGCTGGACTCGCTTTTTCAGGTTTGCGAGCCGTCAAGCACACCACAAAAAAAGCATTCGGCTTTTGATGTAATACTTCTCGGTATTGATTGAGAAAGGGAATAACGTTCGATTCAAAGTTACCATAACGGATCGAAGCGCCAACTAGCACTTTATCATAAGCATTGAAATCAACGTCAGCTGCTTGATTGATGTTCACTATGTCTGATTCCTGATCAAGCAAGGCTTGCATACGCTTAATGATTTTTAATGTTTGTCCATCACGACTTGAATATAAGATTAATACTTTCGACATACTTAATAAGACACCATAGAGACAGTAAATGAGCTAGCTTTTCCAATAAACTGGCGTGAATAAAACAAGCAATGTAAAAATTTCTAAACGACCAAACAGCATAGCTAAGATCAATATCCACTTGCTAGCATCTGAGGTTTCACCAAAGTGCACCGCCACCTCTCCCAGCCCAGGTCCTAAATTGTTAAGCGTTGCCACCACAGCCGAGAAGGCAGATAACTCTTCCATTCCAGTTGCGATTAACGCCAGCATACAAATTACAAACACCAAAGCATAAGCGGAGAAAAATCCCCAAACCGCTTCGACTACTTTATCTGGCAATGCCTTTTTACCCAGTTTTATCTTGTAAATTGCACGCGGATGAACCAGTCGCTTTAACTCACGAAAACCTTGTAAGTTAAGTAACAACACCCGTATCACCTTCATACCGCCACCGGTTGAACCCGCACAGCCACCTATAAAGGAAGAGAACACCAACAGCACAGGTAAAAATAGCGGCCAATCGGAGAAGCTAGTCGTACTAAACCCTGCGGTAGTGGAAATAGAAACGGCTTGAAATAAAGCTTGGTCTAAACTTTGCTCTAGCGTGTCGTAGGTTTGGTGCACCGCTAATACAGTAAAACAAATAGCGGTTAAACCAAGTTGAATATACAAAAATGCGCGAACTTCAGGATCGCGTAAATACACCTTCAAGCGCATGCCATGATTGGCAAAGGCAGCAAAGTGCAACGCAAAATTAATACCCGAAATAATCAAAAACACCACAGTGATAAGATTAATTAAAGGGCTATTAAAAAAACCCATACTGGCATCATGGGTTGAAAACCCGCCAATCGCAACCGTGGCAAATGAATGGCAAATAGCATCAAACAATGTCATTCCTGCCAACCAAAATGCCAACATACAAGCAATAGTGAGACACAGGTAGATGTACCATAAGGCCTTAGCTGTTTCCGCTATCCTAGGTGTCATCTTAGAATCCTTGACTGGCCCCGGCGTTTCGGCGCGATACAATTGCATCCCACCTATCCCCAGAATAGGTAATACCGCAACGGCCAAGACAATGATCCCCATACCACCTAGCCATTGCAGCATCTGGCGATAAAATAGTATCGCCTTAGGTAAGTTATCTAACCCAGTGATGACAGTCGCACCCGTTGTAGTCAGTCCTGAGAAGGACTCAAAAAAGGACTCGGCTACATTCATATCCGGCCTTTCGCTAATTAAGAAGGGTAACGCCCCAACACTGCCTAACACGGTCCAAAATAACACCACGATCAAAAAGCCATCTTTCGCCTTTAAATCACTTTTATGATCACGATTAGGAAGCCACAAGGCTAGGCCCGACATAAGTGCAATGATAAATGCACTGATAAAATCTCGACCCGCGCCATCCTTGTAAATCACAGCAACCAGAGCGGGTGCTAACATAGTGACACTAAACAGCGCCACCAAGAGCCCTACAATGCGTAATATTGCCCTAAACTGCATCTAGCCTATCTTCCTAGTAACCATTGCGTTATTTACTTTCATCCGTTCCCTGATTGATATTAAACACCAATTGTCCTTGGCTTTTGTCAAACACACTTTGCTTAAAAGCCATCGCATTACGGGCATCAATACTGATCTTCATTGACACTTCCACAGCAAAATCACTGCTGGTTACCAGCCCACCGAACTGAGCCAATAACAGCTCGACTAAACCAACATGGCCATATTGGCAGATCAGTTGACCCGTTATCTGCGGCACCTTCTCACGGGTTTGCGCCAATTTAAGCGCTTCTTGCACACCGCCGCCATAAGCTCGAACTAAACCACCTGTGCCAAGCTTTATACCACCAGAGTAACGCACAACAACCGCCGTTACTTCACCAAGCCCACTGCCTTGCAATGCCGCTAGAATCGGTTTACCTGCCGTGCCGCTTGGCTCACCGTCATCACTAAAACCCAGTTCGGTACTCACACTCGGGGCATCCGCCACAAAGCCCCAGCAGTGATGTCTCGCGCTAGGGTGAGCAGCTCTAACTTGGTTAATGAACGTCATTGCAGCGTCTCGGCCTTGGGTATGCTGCAATAGGGTAATGAAACGGCTTTTTTTTATTTCTTCTTCATACTCGGCCGCTTGAATTAAAACAGGATAAGGCTGTAGCATCAATCCAAGCCTGCATCTCGAGTCATATTTTCGATTTGGCTGGCATGCACAATGATATTATCTTCAATCCGAATGCCACCATAAGGGCGCAACTCATCAACCTTAGCCCAATTTACTTGGTTTTGTTCAGGTCGCTGTTTCAACTGCCCGAGTAAATCATCGATAAAGTACAACCCTGGCTCTATCGTATAAACTTGGCGAGGCTCAATAATACGGGTACAACGTAATGTGCTGTGAGCTTCAGGCGCAGCCAAGGGTGTACCTCGCTCATCCTGCATAAACCCTGCCACATCATGAACTTGCAAGCCTAACAAATGCCCTAAACCATGAGGGAAAAACGTACTAGAAATCCCTGCAGCCACCAAGCTGTCAACACTGCCCTGAGCCAAGTTAAAGTCGAGCAAAACTTGGGCTAATAAGCGATGCATTTTCAAATGCAGTTCGGTGTAACGCATGCCGACCTTCATTTGACTCATGATCTCCAGTTGAACCCGGTTAACCGCCTCGATTAAGTCACCAAATAGGCCGTTGGTTGCAGCATAGCTTCGCGTAATATCCGCCGCATACCCCGCATAATTAGCACCAGCATCAATCAAAAAAGAACGCCGCTGGGCGGGAGCTTTTCGCTCAGGATGGCTATAATGCAAAACCGCAGCATGCTCATTTAGCGCCACAATATTGCCATAAGGTACATCGTTATCACTTTGGCCAATTGCGTTTAGGTAAACCTGATTAATTTCAAATTCCGACAAACCTTCCATAAAAGCCAATTTAGCTGCTTGATGTCCTCGCACCGCGATGTGATTAGCTTGTCGCAAGCAGTGCATTTCATAGTCGGTTTTAAAACTGCGGTGATAATGTAAATAGTTTAAAACATGCTCGGGATTGGTATGGCCTATGCCTAAGGCCTGCGCGACTTCAAGATGCTCGCCTATATAGGCCATGTTGGCGCGATCATAAGGTAGTAAATCTGCAACGAGTTCCGGGCGCGCCAGCAATTCAATATCGAAATAGTTAGCCCAAAAGTCGTTCGGCTCGGGTGGCACCTTGTGCCAAAAATCAACGGGTCGATAATAAATTAGTTTTGGCTTGTCGCTGCCATTCACCACTAACCAACAGTTAGGGTTGTCAAATACCGGCAGCCAGTGTCTAAAATGGGGATTTGCTTTGAAAGGATACGTTTGATCATCGAGGAACACTTTCTTGAGCTGTCCCGAATGAATAATCAATGCGTCAAACTGTTGTAACTTAAGCGCCTCAACAAGTCGCGATTGAAGTACCTTAATATGTTCAGCAAAAAGCGAGTCAACTGTCTCCATAACCACCCCTATAACCATTTCAAGACGCAAACCAATATCTTAACACACAAGCAGGTAATCACCGCCAGTATCAACAATGAAATCCGTGGAGTTGACAACATCGTGATGACAATTATGGATGGATCCCATCCAAATGTTTATTTCGCTCTATACTTGGATTAAGCATGATGCTAGGTGGGCACAATGGAAATCATTAAAGAAAAAATAAAGCGAAATCGCTCTACTTTTGTATTACACCTTTGCCTGTGGCTAATTGGCTGGTCAATCTTGCTCTTCGCGCTTACCCAAGCCACGCCATTGAATTTCTCTGACTTTCTTATGGAAGCCATATTTCTACTTGCCTGCACCAGCACTTTCGTTGAAATTATGCGGCTACGTCTAGGTTGGCTGATGAGTATCGGCTGGGGCACTTTTACCGGCGCCCTTGCATTAGATGTGCTTGATGAGTTTTTACCCGAAAGTGAATACCTTACCATGCATGACGTGCTTGAGCATTTCTTGCAATTTGGCCTGATCCTGATTTGCGTTGCCTTTTTGCAAAGCATAGTCACCAAACGAAGACTCATTAAAGAACTAGAAAGAGAAATAGAATTTAGACGCCAACTTGAACAACGTCTAAAGCGCATCGCGCATCACGACAGCTTAACTGACTTGTATAATCGCCGGGCTTTTTTTGAGAAATACGCTGGCTTACTGATTCGTTTCCCCTCACCCGTTCTCATCTATATCGATTTAGACAATTTTAAGCAGCTGAATGACACACAAGGCCATGAAGCAGGTGATGGTTATTTAATTACCTTTGCCAAAAAATTGAAGGAACAACTCAATAGCCATGGCGCTGCCTTTCGTTTTGGTGGTGATGAATTTGTGGTTATTTACGGAGGCGATAGCGCCGAACATTTTATTATTCAGCTCAGGCAATCGCTTGAAGCCATCAACCAAAATACCGGAGTTGATTTAAGCTACGGTCTGTTAAATATGAACGAAAACATCGCCGCAGACCAATTAATCAAAGAAGCAGACGAGTTAATGTACAGTAACAAACAAGAGAAGAAACGCCGTCAGGCTCGGGCGAAGGCATCACGCCCCTCCCCTCAAATAGAATAAATGCGTTCATTTTTCCCGTGCCAGCTTATTCTGGCTTCGCAAGATTAGGATCGGAAAGTAAGGTTTCATCTGTCAGTGACATTAAAAAGGCAACCAACTGGTTTGTTTCCTGCTCGGTTATCATAAACCCTTTAATCAACTCGCTTTTGTTTGGGTTGAATTTACCATCTCCCATCCTGCCGCTTAAATTAACACTGCCACCTCGCGCATAATGATCTATCACTTGGGCCAAATAACGCATACTGCCATCGTGCATATATGGCGCACTGACCCCAACATTACGCAGCGAAGGCGATTTAAATTTACCATTATCAGCGGCGTCAAAAGTCACTTCGTATAAGCCTAAATCTGAGTTTGGGTATCCTGTCTCGGTATAGTAAAGCCCCGTATTATGAAAATTATCCTCGGGATTTGAACGCTTGCCACTAAACTGATTGAAATTATCCCCGCCATGACATTGACGACAGCCTAGCCGCTCAGATTCAAATAAAGCCAATCCAGCTAATTCAAATTCAGTTAATGCGTCGAGTTGGCCTGCTAGGTAGCGATCGTAGCGACTATCTTTAGCAATCAACTGACCTTGAAATGCAGCCAAAGCGGCGGTGATCCGAGCTAGGTTTATTTCATCAGAGCCAAATGCGCTTCGAAATAACGCCGGATAATCAATCGATGCCCCCGCCAAACGCTGTCGAATTTGCGCCACACCAGCAGCGGCCATTTCAATCGGATCATCACCAAACAATGGGATTAGCGCCTGAAATGCCAGTTCGGTTTGCAACGGATTAGCCCAAGTAAAGCTGGTGTTTTGCGCCAAGTTAAATAGCGCCGAGGCATTACGCCGGCCTTTTTCACCATGTACATTAACCGAGGTTTGCCGACCATCAGAAAATGCAAACATCTGTTGATGGCAACTGGCGCAGGCGATTTGATTCGTTTGCGATAAGCGCGTTTCATAAAATAAATGACGACCTAACTCTATTTTGGCGCTCGTCATTTGGTCTTGATGCCAAACGAGACTCATAGCCAGCAACCCCAAACAGCTGCCAAACCCAATCACCACTAACCAGTAACGTTCTCGCCACATGACTTAATCACCAATACGAAACAAGCGCTGCTCATATTGCTGCAAGCCAAGTAAATTAAATAAGGTTTCACAGCCCTTATCTTGAGGCTTACCAAAGCATCTTGCATGGGGCAATTCGGTGAAAAATTGCCTAAGCTCCATGACCACGGTATCACCGGGTTGAAAATCAAGCAGCGTAATTTGAGGTCGATTCTTATATTGGCAGTTAATGGTTTCGCCTATGTTGCCAGTACAACCACTGCTACCTAAATGGTGTTTGACCGTATTGTCCTGCCAAGCTAAATCAAAATAGGCAAACTTATACCCGACCGTCCAATGCCATTGAAATTGGGGAATGTCTAAAGGCGGCTTCGCCCGCAAAGGATCTTGGTGATTAAAAACTTCTGGTACACCTAGGGTAAAACGTAAACCGAGATATTCACCCTCAGGTAAGGTTAAGGGTAAACCTTGCCCGCCCATTAGCTCAGGTGAACACGGTGTTAAATCGAGCAAAGCTATCTGCTGATCATGCCAAGCATTCGCCTTCTCACTTTGCAATTTGGCCGCAACCCATTGGCCCTGCCGATTTCGCAGTTCAACATTATGTACATAGAGGGTAACAGCATTGACCTTGGGCTCATTGACCTCTAGCTTATTGACCTTGGGCTCATCGACCTCGGGCTGAGCGGGCGCGCTATTGGCCGTTGCGTTTGCGCGCTCTGTTTGGCAAGTGTTTAAAGCCAAGGGCTCACCTTGAAACACCAAGCCAAACGGCACATCTAGACGCTGCAAAGGCGCTTCACTACACCCGATTAACAGCAGCAAGTAACTGAATATCCATATTCTTTTCATTCGACCGTTCCAACTATTTCGAACCCTATCAAGCACTAGCTCACTCGCTTGCCTGATAGACAAACCAACAGCAGAATGACAAAATGCTCGCTAAGAGAGTACCCGCTAAGAGTGATAATGAACTATTCCAATAAAGACCTTGCCCTGTACCACTTCGGCGCCTGTCCATACTGTCGTAAAGTAAGGGATAAACTCGCTGAGCTCAAGCTGCATATTGAATTACGAGACATCAAAAAACACAGCCACTTTAGACAAGAGCTGCTTAGCAAAGGCGGCAAAGCCACCGTACCTTGCCTAAGAATCAAGCAAGATAAAGGCTATCGCTGGCTTTATGAGTCCAATGACATTATTAAATTCATTAGCACTCAGGTGAAGAAATAAACTTGGGCGGTTAGCCTTAGCGCTATAACCCAGAACCATAACCGTAAACCTAAATAAGAGGGTGACCAGATGCCCAGCAACATCCCGCAGCAAGCGTTGTCATTTATTATTCCCCCTCAGGGCGTCATAGACATGCTCGAGTTCTTACAAAATGATGATTATAACCAGCGAGTGAAAGAGTTAGCTTATCAGCAATTGGCCACTAAATATGGTATCGACAAACAGCAGGCAGATAAACTTTGCCGCCAGTCATAATGGCAAGGCTGATTCACTTATTTCTCCCTCTCGATACCCAACTATCAGCTAGACTTAGCTAATACTTGCGCAGTAATTGACTTATCTGTGATGCTTTTTTAACCTTAACCGCATCATCTTTAACAACACCTCAACCAAATTAAGGCAACAGCTATGAATAAAGTATTCTGGTTCGCGGCTCTGGTATTATTAATCGACATTATTGATACCGCACTATCACCAGCGCCAGCACCGATCACGCCAGTCTCGCGAGCACCTGAAGCAACAAGTGGGCATAATTGGAGCTACCGTGGCGACACTGGCCCCAAATTCTGGGGCGAAATAGCACGAGTTTGCCAACAAGGTCAGCAGCAATCGCCTATCAACATCGTTTCACCTATGCCCGCTAAGTTAGATGAAATTGAATGGGACTATGAAGATAAACTCCAAAACATCATCAATAATGGCCATACCGTTCAGGTAAATTTACAGCCAGGCAGTGAAATTGAGTTCCAAGATCAGGAATATCAATTAAAACAAGTGCATTTTCACACCCCAAGTGAAAATCAGGTCGACGGCAAAAGCTACCCATTTGAAGCACACCTGGTACATGCCAACAAGGCAGGTCAACTGGCGGTGGTCGCGGTCTTTTTTGAACAGGGTGAAGCCAATTCAGCGCTTACCGCACTCTGGCAAGCCATGCCCATGCATGCCGGTGAAAAAGTCTCACTCAAAAAGGTTAAGATTAAGTTAGATGATCTGTTGCCGAAACAGCGCAGTTATTATCACTTCGTTGGTTCATTAACCACGCCACCTTGTAGCGAAGGGGTGCAGTGGCTGGTGATGCAAAACGCGATCAGCGCTTCGCCACAGCAAATAGCCGCATTCAAGCTCGCCTTGCCGAGCACCAATAACCGCCCCATTCAGGCACTAAACGGTCGCCAGGTCTCCAGCATCCAATAAGCAAAAGGGAGCATTTAGCTCCCTCATTATTTGGCTGCGATCAGAAGCCTTCGTCGGTATAGGCCGTGACCTGAGCATCAGCCACAAGGCCATTGGCATCCACTACATGCTGCTCAAAGAAATCTTTGATTGCTTGACGCTCACCGTGAGCCGTCCAACTGGCGGCATCGGCCCACACTTCATTGAATAAAATACTGTAATCACTGCGCGTCGCGCTGGGGTGGTCAATTTGACGAGTCAAAATATACTGCAAGCAACCCGGTTCGGCGCGTGAATCAGGCTCCAAGGCTTTTAACACTTCAAACAATTGCTGCTCTTTACCCGGCTTGGCCTTAAATTGAGCGATCACATAGACCTTAGACATGTCGTTTCCTCATAAATGATTAGTTCAACAAGAACTATATCAATTAAAACAACATAATTATTGATCCAAAAATCAAAAATCAACTTTGCAAAAAATAAAAGGAGCCGAAGCTCCTTTTATTAGTGAGATAGCAAACAGTTACTTCTTAATACGCGTATTAAAAATCAGCTCTAATGCCACTTCATCACACGAATGTTGACGGAAGCAATCGTCGCAGTCCTTAAGCACTTTCTCTGGCAGCATCGCCTTGCTGGTTGGGCTAAAGCCAAGTTGCATAAAGAATTCAGATGCACGAGTCAGGACAAATAGACGCTGGATAGCCATCTTTTGTGCTTTCTTGATTAAGAATTCCACCAATGCAATATCTTGACCTTGCTCAGCGACCTCAGGATCTACACCCAGTGAACGCACTTCGGCAAGACCGGTGTCGTAAACATAAAGCGAAGCACAGCCCGTAACCTTACCGTTTACTTCGGTCACCGCAAATTCACCTACCGCCGACACCAGTTCAGAGCGCGAGCGTGGTAAATTTTCACCGGCATTGGCCCAGTAATTAACAAGGCGTTCGATATCATCAAGATCCGTTAAACGCGCAGCACGAGCATAAACCCCTGACGTATCACGCTTGTTCAAGCGTTTTTCTGCGGCGCTAAGGGCAAATTCGATTTGCTCTGGCGCCACACCACCTTGCGCTTGACGCGCGGCTAAGGTGGCTTCTAAGGTCAGCACAGGATAAACATCGGCTTCAATCACAGGAGAGAAAACCTTAAACTCTTCTACGCTTAGATCTTCCAGTGGTACACCTTTGGCAATAGCCCCGACCACGGCTGCACCGACAATATGGTGCGCTTCACGAAACGGAATACCCTTAGCCACTAAGTAATCGGCCAACTCGGTCGCATTGGCGTAGCCGCCTTGCGCCGCTTCTTTGGTGCGCTCTTCATTTACCTTAAGATCTGTTAGCGCCATCTCGGCCATTTCAAGACAGTCACCCCAAGTATCTAGGGCATCAAACAGGCCTTCTTTATCTTCTTGCATGTCTTTGTTGTAAGCCAAAGGCAAGGCTTTTAAGGTCATCATCATGCCCGCTAGTGAGCCATAAACACGGCCCGCTTTACCTCGGATCAACTCCATGGCATCGGGGTTTTTCTTTTGTGGCATTAGCGATGAGCCCGAGGTGACTTGATCAGACATTTCAATAAAGCCAGACTCACCCGAGTTATAGAAAATTAAATCTTCCGCCATACGCGATAGGTGCAGCATAGATAAAGACGCCGTGCTCATAAGCTCTACTACGTGATCACGATCCGACACGCTGTCTAAACTGTTACGCGTGGCGCGGCGAAAGCCTAAGTTATGCGCCAATACGGTGCGATCCATCGGATAAGCTGTACCCGCTAATGCGCCGCTGCCTAATGGGCTGGTATCTAGGCGTTTAACGCAATCTTTCATTCGGCCATAATCACGCTCAAACATTTCGACATAAGCTAAACACCAGTGTGAAAACGTCACTGGTTGAGCGCGTTGTAAATGAGTGTAACCCGGCAATACCACATGCTGATGCACGCGTGCTAGCTCCACCAATTTTTGCTGTAGGCGATCAAGCAACACAATCAGCTCTTGCGCTCGCTCTTTACACCATAGTTTTAAGTCGGTAGCCACTTGGTCATTACGGCTGCGGCCAGTGTGTAATTTCTTACCTAAATCACCGACTTTTTGAATCAGCTGGCCTTCTACCCAAGAGTGAATATCTTCGGCATCTGACTCTAAAATTTGTTCTGGATTTTCTATCACAGAGGCTTTAAGTTCATTCAGCGCCACTTCCAAACGCTGTTGCTCATCTGCGGTCAACACATTCACTTCTAGTAGCGATTTTGACCATGCAATCGAGCCCACTATATCTTGCTTCGCGAGACGATAGTCAAACCGCAAAGAATCATTAAACAACTTAAATTTCGCGTCTGCTGCTTGGCTAAAACGCCCGCCCCAAAGTGCCATGAGCTTTTCTCTCCTGAAAATCGATTTTCAATTGGTCTTTTTTATCAGAGTAAGTGACCAAGGTGTCTTTTAAACGACAAAATAGCTGCACGTTGGCAGCTATTTTATCTATTGCAATAAACAGCTAATTACTTGTTTTTTGCGTTAAGTGAACGAATACGACTCGCTAGTGAGTACAGACGGATAAAGCCTTCTGCATGTTTTTGGTCGTAAACGTCATCTTCACCAAAGGTAGCAAAGTCTTCTGAGTATAGGCTGTTCTCAGATTTCTTCTGTACCGCAGTTGCTTGGCCTTTGTACAAGCGCACAACCACTTCACCGTTTGCATCTTTTGCTAGGGCTTCAGAAGCTGCTAATAAAGAGCCACATAGCGGCGTAAACCAACGACCATCGTAAACTAGGTGAGCAAATTCTTGGCCCACGTGATCACGCCAGCGACGCGAAGGCTTGTCATGAACTAGTTCATCAATACCACGTAGCGCGGCCACCATCACGGTACCACCTGGGGTTTCGTAACAGCCACGAGACTTCATACCTACGGTACGGTTTTCAGTGATATCAACGCGGCCAACACCGTGCTTCGCTGCTTTCTCGTTTAGTAGCATTAGTGCTTGGTATGGAGATAACTCAACACCGTCTACCGCCGTCACGCGGGCATTTTTCACCGTTAGCGTAACGTATTCTGGCTCGTTTGGCGCATCAAGTGGATCAACTGTCATGGTCCAAACGCCTTTGCTTGGCTCGTTCCATGGGTCTTCTAACTCGCCACCTTCGTGAGAAATGTGCCAAGCGTTTGCATCGCGGCTGTAGATCTTAGTCGCGCTAGCGGTGGTTTTAATATTGCGCTCAGCAAGGTAAGCCAATAGATCTTCACGCGAAACCATGTCCCACTCACGCCAAGGTGCAATCACTTTTAGCTCAGGCGCAAGCGCCGCAAAACAGCTTTCGAAACGGATTTGGTCATTACCTTTACCGGTACAACCGTGACATACCGCATCAGCACCTACTTTTAGCGCCACTTCAACTTGCGCTTTAGCGATGATAGGACGCGCCATTGACGTACCTAATAGGTAAGTGCCTTCGTACACCGCACCGGTCGCGATAGTTGGGTAGATGTAATCTTTAACAAACTCTTCTTTAAGGTCAACAATGTGACACTCAGATGCACCCGATGCTAACGCTTTTTCTTCAAGACCGATCAGCTCTTCTTCGCCTTGACCTACGTCGGCACAAAACGCAACAATTTCACAATCATCATAGGTTTCTTTTAACCATGGAATGATTGCCGACGTATCTAAACCACCTGAATAAGCCAATACAACCTTTTTAATCTTGCTCATTAAAACTCTCCTTTCATCAATGTCAGCATGATGGCATTTTGGATATGCATTCTGTTTTCTGCTTGTTGGAATATAAGTGATACATTTTCGTCGTCCATCACTTCTGATGTGATATCCAACTCACGATGTGCCGGCTGACAATGTAACACATGTTTAATGCCGGTTTTATCCAGCAGTGCCCTATTTATTTGATAAGGCATAAATTTATCTTTCACTGCTTGTAGCGGGGTGTTGTCGCCCATCGATACCCAAGTGTCACCATAAACAATATCGTAACCTTGAATATCATCCACTGAGTGCGTCACGCGAACATTCGCACCGCTTAGGGCTGCTAATTCTTCGGCTTGCTTTAAAATCTGCGCATCAGGGCTTGAGCCAAGTGGACAAACCGCCGTTACTTCAGCGCCAACAATCGCCCCCACAATGAATAATGAATGGGTCACATTGTTACCATCACCCACATAAGCCAATTTCACCTTAGATAGGTCATCGTAATGCTCGGCAATAGTCATAAAGTCAGCTAATGCCTGACACGGATGGTACAAGTCACACAAAGAGTTAATCACGGGCACATTGGAATATTTCGCTAACTCTTCAATGGTGCTGTGTGACATCACGCGCGCCACAATACAATCCGCCCAACGGGTTAAATTAGAAGCAAAGTCTTTTACCGTTTCACGCTCACCGATAGCACCATTTTGCGAGTCAAGGTAAACCGCATGACCGCCTAACTTATTAATACCAATATCAAAGGTCACTCGGGTGCGCAGCGATTGCTTTTCAAAAATCGTAACTATGCTTTTACCCTTTAGGGAATCGGCATATTTTTTCGGGTTCGCCTTTAAATCTTTACCTAGGTTAATCAGGTCTAGAATATCCTGTTTACTGGTTTCTTTACCCGTTAATAAATGTTCCATGGTTAACTCCTTGATGGCTGGTTAACGCGCCACCAGCAAAAGTTGTTTGATTTATTGTTCAAACAAAAAATTATTTAAGGACTTTCGTCCCTTTATTCTCACCTTTTAATAAGGCCACTAAATTTTCGGGCTGTTTCCAGCTGGCTAACATCACATGGCCTAAGCTATCGGCAGCATCTAATGCGGCTTGCACCTTCACTGTCATACCATCACGAATGACGCCAGAGCCAATTAGCTCGTTAGCTAACTCGGTATTAAGTTCTGGGATCAGCTGCTTATTACCGTCTAACACCCCATCAACATCAGACAAAAACACCAATTCAGCGCCCACTAACTCACAGATCACAATGGCGGCTTGGTCGGCATTTACATTGTACAAACGGCCATCATCACCGATGCCGATAGAAGAGATAACAGGTAACTGATTTGCTGCTAATAAGGTATTGATTAAAGTGGCATCGTTAGGGGTACAGGTACCTACCGCACCTAATTCTGGGTCTAGCTGGCTTACCTTAGTGCTAAAGCCATCGGCCAGCGACAAACCTACCGCACTTAAACCCGCTTGCAGCGCCTTGGCCATCAACAACTTGTTTGAAGTCCCCGCTAACGCACCCGCAACGTAAGGTATTTGATCAAATGGGGTAATACGCAAGCCATTTTTCTTCTCGCTTTTGATGCCCATTTTGCTTAGCACATCTTCAACCACCACACCGCCACCGTGAACTAAGATCAAGGGACGCTGATTAGTGGCTAAATATTGCGTCAGAGCGGTAAACAAATTGGCTAATGCCGTGTCATTTTCTAATACCGCACCACCGAGTTTAATTAACAGCGGTTTGTTCATGTTCGATTTACTTCCTTTCGCCAATGGCCAACAAAAACTTAATATTGTATGTATTTTTATGCATCACTGAGCCGTCATGCTTCACATAATCTAAAATGCTTGGTTTACAGCAATGACGTTGTCATCGGGAAGCCAAACTTCAAATTGATACATTGCATCGCTTGCGATGATGCACCTTTTAATAAGTTGTCGGTGGCACTAAATACAATTAAATCTTGGCCATCTTGTGCCCAAGCGATATCACAAAATGGGGTACCTTCAACATTCTTAACCGCTGGATAAGTGCCTTTTAATAAACGAACAATAGGTTGGTCTTGATAGGCTTGTTCAAATACCGCACTTACTTGCTCAGGCGTCACGCCTTGTTTTAACACCACATTGATTGAAGCCAAAATGCCACGTTTATAACTGCCTAAATGCGGAGTAAACACCACAGGCGTGCCTAAGTGGGTATCAATCTCTGGCTTATGTCTATGGGTAAACACACCATAGGGATGCAAGCTAACTTCACAGAAGCTCGAAGTCGTCGATGCCTTGCGCCCTGCGCCACTCACTCCGCTGGTAGCATTAATCGTCGGCTTAACATCTTCACGAATTAAGCCTGCTTCTTGCAATGGTTTAAGAGCCAGTAGTGCAGTGGTGGTATAACAGCCCGGCACCGCAATCAAGTCCGTTGCTTTTACTGCATCGCCGTTCCACTCAGCCAAACCATATACCGCTTTATCTAGTAGTTCAGGGTACTGATGGGTGAAACCATAGAATTTTTCATAGAAGGCTAAATCATTGACACGAAATGCGCCTGATAAATCGAAAACGGTGGTATTGGCAGCCAAAAAATGCGGCGCTAAGTCATGACTCACTTCATGAGCAGTCGCTAGCACGACAATATCAACATCCTGACAAACACTCGGGATATCCGCCACACCGAGCGGTTGTAGTGGCAAGTCAACTACTCCCAATAACTTACCGTACAGATCAGCAATCGACTTGCCTTGGTCTAAGCTGTTTTCTGAAACATACAGACCTGCCAATTCCAACTCAGGATGGCGCTCAATAAACAGAGCTAATTCAGCACCAGTATAACCACTGGCCCCCACAATAATTGTTTTTAACATGTCGAATTTCCGTTTGATTTTAGCTAGTTAATTGCGGTTAAGAGTAACAAAAAGCACGCCCAAAAGCGCCTTTATTAAAGGAGGGAGCGTCGTCGCGAACTGTGGGAAAAAATAGTCTTCATAATCGGGCATAATTTGTTATGTTAAACCAAGCTGAAATGCTAGCTGAATCTAGTTTTTTATGCAATATTTCTGCATTAATATTTAATTTTATTTTTGAGGCTCTATGTCATTACCTGGATTTATTGAAACTTACCGTGAACTGATCGCCACACCTTCTATTAGTTCAACCGACTCAGCCTGGGATCAAAGCAATCAACAGGTAATAACCAAACTTGCGAGCTGGTTCGAAACAGCGGGTTTTAGCGTTGAAGTAAGCGAAATCCCCGGCTTAACGGGCAAATACAACATGGTTGCCACCTTAGGCCAAGGTGAAGGAGGCCTGCTATTAGCGGGGCATACCGATACGGTGCCATTTGATGATGGTCGCTGGAGCAAAGATCCGTTCAAGCTGACCGAAGACGGCAATCGGCTTTATGGCCTTGGCACCATAGATATGAAAGGTTTTTTTGCTTTTATACTTGAGGCGGTAAAAGAACTCGATCTCACTAAGATAGACAAGCCGCTACGTATCTTGGCCACCGCCGATGAAGAGACCACCATGGCAGGTGCCAGAGACATTGCCAGTCGCCAACATATTAAGCCGGATTACGCCGTGATTGGCGAGCCAACGGGCTTAGTGCCCGTGTTTATGCATAAAGGTCATATGTCTGAGGCGATTCGCATTACCGGGCGCAGCGGTCACAGTTCAGATCCAAGTAAAGGTTTAAACGCCATTGAAGTCATGCACAAGGTATTGGCCGAGTTACTTAAGGTGCAGCAAGTATTTAAAGAGAAATACAATAATCCGAACTTTGAGGTCCCCTCACCCACGTTGAACTTTGGCCATATTCACGGCGGCGACAGCCCCAACCGAATTTGCGGCTGTTGTGAGCTACACATCGACATGCGCCCCATTCCTGGCGTAAGCACCGACGAATTATTTATGACATTGAAAGCAGCCTTAGCGGAAATCGACCGAGCTTACCCCGGTGCGGTAGATATTTTCCATCTTCATGAACCTATTCCTGCCTACTCATGTAGTGAAACCTCAGCATTAATCCAAACCGCTGAGCAGTTAAGCGGCAATAAAGCCGAAGCGGTGAACTACTGCACCGAAGCCCCCTTTATCCAACAATTGGGCTGCGACACTATTGTGATGGGACCGGGCCATATAGGTCAGGCGCATCAACCTGATGAGTACTTAGATTTATCCTTTGTTAAACCAACCAGCGATCTACTAAGCTCATTAATTAAGCGTTTTTGTCTAACCCCAGTAGCAACCAAATAGGTCAACTTAAACGTATATACCCCAATCAACTTGAAGATGCATGTTGATTGGGCATAAGTGTTAAGTTCATTTAGATCCTGCAGTGGCTAGTTTTGAACCTCTAACTAGCCACTTTAAACAGCAAGGCCAATAAATGACGACGCCAAGAGAGACAATAAAACGCTGGTTTACAAGTACAAAAGAGAAAAAATGTAAGAAAATTACACAAAACCTCGCGCTTAGAATGGGTAATTTTTTGTACTTATTCACGCTTAGTTTATTTGACCCAGCGCCCATTTTGCGGATAGATTAGGGGTAAGTTAACGCTAAGTTTAGTGTTATCAAATAATAAAATAGGTTTTTATTGCCTAGATTGATCATTCCTTTAGCGCAATAAAAAAGTTGTAAAAACACAACAACTGTAAGGACAACACGCGATGAACGACAAGTATGCAGCACTACGCAGTAATGTAGGCTTGCTAGGGCAGCTGTTAGGACAAACTATCTCCAATCACCTCGGCGAAGAATTTCTAGAAAAGATCGAAACCATTCGTCAGTTATCTAAATCTGCACGCTCAGGCAATCAAGCAGATGGAGATTTACTTGTTGCCATGCTAGCGGGCTTGTCAGATGATGAGTTGCTACCTGTTGCACGTGCATTTACCCACTTTTTAAACCTAGCGAATATCGCCGAACAGTTTCATACCACTTCACGCCATTGTGAAGCCCAAGTTTGCGCACCCGATCCGTTAGATGAGCTGTTTAGCAAACTGAAAGGCTCAGATGCGACGCCTGAGTCGATTAAAAATGCCATTGAAGAAATGAAAATGGATTTGGTGCTGACGGCGCATCCAACGGAAATCACCCGTCGCACCTTGATCCACAAACACGTGGCAATCAACAACTGTCTAGCCGCATTAGAGTTAAGTGACATTTCTGAACGTGAAAAAGAAAAATTACTGTATCGTTTAGAAGAGCTAATCAACCAAGCTTGGCACACCGACGAAATTCGTAAACAGCGTCCAACACCGGTCGATGAAGCGAAATGGGGCTTTGCCGTCGTTGAAAATAGCTTATGGCATGCCGTACCTGAATACATTCGTAATCTAGATGAACGTGTGCAAAAAAGCTTTGGCTTTGCCCTACCGATAGACGCAGCTCCCGTCACCTTTACTTCTTGGATGGGCGGTGACCGTGACGGTAACCCATTTGTGACCAGTAAGGTGACAGAAGAAGTATTACTTTCAAGTCGCTGGGTCGCCGTAAATCTGTTCTTGCAAGACATCAAGCAATTAGCCAGCGAGCTATCTATGATGGACTGTAACGAAGCACTGCGTGAAGCCGCAGGCGAAGACGCTCACGAACCTTATCGTAAGATATTAAAAGACTTACGCGCAGCGTTAAAAGAAACCCTGAATTACCTGTCGGCAACGTTACAAGGTGAGTACACCGAATCGCGCGATTTGATTAACCGCACCGAACAACTGACTCTACCGCTAACCCTATGTTATGAATCATTACATGACTGCGGCATGGGCATTATTGCCGATGGTTTACTACTCGATGTACTTCGCCGAGTCGCTTGTTTTGGCATCAACTTGGTTAAACTGGATATCCGCCAAGACGGTGAGCGTCACGGTGATGTGATCGCCGAGCTAACTCGTTACCTAGGCATAGGGGATTACGCCAGCTGGAATGAAGAAGAAAAACAAAACTTCTTATTACAAGAGCTAAACAGTAAGCGCCCATTGATCCCACAAGATTGGCAACCTCAACCTGATAACCAAGAAGTACTCGATACTTGTCGTGTGGTCGCTAAAACCGATCCACAAGCTTTGGGCATCTACATTATCTCGATGGCGCGCCAAGCATCGGATGTTTTAGCTGTACAATTGCTACTAAAAGAATGTGGCTGTACTTTCCGCATTCCCGTTGCACCCTTGTTTGAAACCTTAGATGACTTAAACAACGCAGAAGATGTTATCAAGCGCCTGTTTGCGGTTGATTGGTACCGAGGTTACATTAACGGCCAACAACACGTGATGATTGGCTACTCAGATTCTGCAAAAGATGCCGGTGTATTGGCTGCCAACTGGGCGCAATACCGCGCGCAAGAAGCTTTGGTCGCCTTGTGTGAAGCAAACAACGTACGCCTTACTTTATTCCACGGCCGTGGCGGTACCATAGGTCGCGGTGGTGCACCTGCGCATGCAGCATTACTATCGCAACCACCGGGCTCACTGAAAGGTGGCCTGCGCGTAACCGAGCAAGGCGAAATGATCCGCTTTAAATTTGGTTTATCAAGCATAGCGCAGCAGTCGTTAAACCTATACACGGCCGCGATCCTTGAAGCTAACTTGCTACCACCACCAGCGCCAAAACAAGAATGGCGCGACATGATGGATCAACTATCGGACGACTCTTGCACCGAATACCGCGGCATGGTGAAAGACGAGCCTGATTTTGTGCCTTACTTCCGTAGCGTCACGCCAGAATTAGAACTAGGTAAATTGCCATTAGGCAGTCGCCCAGCTAAGCGTAAACCAAACGGTGGCGTTGAAAGCTTGCGCGCTATTCCTTGGATCTTCGCTTGGTCACAAAACCGCTTTATGCTCCCAGCTTGGTTGGGGGCAGGCGATGCCATGGGCCGTGCCTTAGAGCAAGGCAAGCAAGAGCTGCTTACCGAAATGTACCAAAGCTGGCCTTTCTTCCATACTCGCTTAGAAATGTTCGAGATGGTATTTATGAAAGCCGATGAGCAACTCGCTGAGTTCTACGAATCTAAACTGGTACCCGAAGAACTACGCGGCTTAGGTAAATCATTGCGTGACAAGCTCAAACAAACTCGCGACTACGTGCTGCAAACGATTCCGAAGCACAAACTGATGGAAGATCAGCCTTGGATCAAAGAGTCGATTAACTTACGTAACCCGTATATCGACCCGCTTAACCTATTACAAGCAGAACTATTAAGCCGTTCACGCGCTAATGGCGAGGAAATTTGTCCTGATATTGACCAAGCCCTAATGGTGACCATTGCCGGTATTGCGGCAGGCCTACGTAATACAGGCTAAGTGATTATTCACCTTTAACAAAGCGGATCTCATGGTCCGCTTTTTTTATGCCTGCGCTAATGACTGCGTTAAAGACGATAGTTTGCCCTCATAACAAATTTTTCTCATCTCTGCTTTTCTCCACCCGATCCAGCACAAAAATAGCCTAATGTTGTAACTAAGGGGGAGTAAAGATGATGGATTACCGTTTCTTGATAATATGGCTGTTTAGCCCTGTATTACTTGCAGGTGAAGCGCTAGAGCTGGTGCTTCCAGCAAGTAAAGACGATAGCCATGAGTACTACCATGAAGTGCTAGTGCGCTCCTTAGCCGCACAAGGAATCGAAGTCACCGTCATCACGCCTTACAGCCATGTCCCTCAGAAACGCTCAGTTCGACTATTAGAAAGTGAAATGTTGTCGATGTTTTGGATGATAGAAACCCCCGAGCGAGATAAACAGTTCACTAAAGTCAATGTAGGCCTAACCAATGGCCTGATTGGCAAGCGCATTTTGCTCGTCCCTAAACAGGATAGGCGTAGGTATAGTAATGTAAAAAACCTAGCTGATTTTAAAGCCCTTGGCACTATTGGTGGATTTGGCGCCAACTGGTTCGACATTCAGGTGTGGCAAGCCAACGACCTTCCTTATGTGGTAAGAGATGGAGAATGGCGAGCGCTATATAGCATGCTATCAACCTCAGGAGGCATCAATTACTTTTCGCGAGGGGTTAACGAAATCATCGCCGAACAAAGACAATATCCATACCTCGCCATTGAGCCGCATTTATTGTTTATTTACCAACGCGATTTTGTATTTTACCTAAATAAACAAACCGCTCACCTAAAACCCATTTTAGAAACCGCATTACAAGAAGCTAAAGCGTCGGGTTTACTCGATCAAATTATTGATGAGTATTGGGGTGAACACTTTCGTCAACTCAATCTAGAGCAACGACTCAAACTACCATTAATTACGCCCTAGTTTGCTAGGGCGTAATTCAGTCAGATAGTTATATAACTAGAGGTATTTATTATGCTGAACTGGGTGTGGTTTAAAGCCGCCACCTTGGCTGCGTTTCATTAAACCACCGTCACACACTAGATTGTCTTGTGCCACTTGTGGATCTAATAAATACGCTGTAGTTGCATCATCGATACAGGCGCTGCCACGATAACTAAAACTATGCTCCACCACATTCTCAACACGAATGAAGCGAGTTAAGCTAGCAAAGCTTTGCGCCATTTCCTCGGCCCAAACGTAAGGGGTGCGAGTGTCATATTGACCACCAATGATCAACACTGGCGTTTGTAACTTAGCCTCTATATCGGCTAACGGGGTAACTGCATCATGTGCACCAGGCCAATCTGCACACATATATGCAACGCCATCGAAGGTATAGCGGCCATAAACAGGTGCGTTAGCACTAAAGTCATCTTGCATTGCGCTTATCTCATTAGCGCTCAAAGGCATCACTTCATCACTACACAGAACAGCTGCAAACATCGCGTTACTGCGCGCGTCATCGGTTGGATTCTGAGACTGATACCAAGGGGTGCTGGCTACTAAGCGATTGAGTAACTGGGTATTGCCGTTATCTAATAATTCAAAAACACCCGCTTTTTGGTGTTCCCAATAGCCATAAAAACCCACCTCACTCAAACCAAATAGAGCCGAGCGGGCTGTGTCTAATGTTAGCTCACCATCATTAAGCTGATATACGCCAGCATCGTAAAGGTATGATGAAGCAGCTTTTAAGGTGTCATAGCGCGCAGGACTGTTAAGACGAAAACGCGCAACTAACTCATACCCTGCGGCTCTATCTATAAATAACTCAGTATTATTATCTAATGCGGGCGACATCGGCGCATCCAACACCAAGGCTCTGACGCGCTCAGGGTAGGTATCAGCATAGACACTGCCAACGCGCGTGCCATAAGAATAGCCAATGAAGCTAATTTGCTCTTCGCCTAAATGAGCGCGAAGGGCATCCATATCTTTGACTAAGGTATTGCTACTGATATTAACGGCATCGTTAGCATAAAACTCATTACATGCGTTAAAGTTACTTGATAACTGCACCGCACATTGGGTCAGCTCTTTAGCATAGGCACTTTGCCCCGAACCTCGTGGATCAAGCGCCACTAAATCAAAACGCTCAACCAATTGAGGATCAAGCTGACCAGAATTGACCATCCAAACCAACGAAGCTTGAGCCTCTGCGCCAGGGCCTCCGAAGTTAAAAAATAACGTACCGATACGGTTAGCGGCATCGGTGGCTTTATGCATGGCGTAGAACACTTCAACTTTACTGCCATCATCATTAAGGTAATTAGTCGGTACGGCTAATTTGTTACATACAAACCCAGTTGCACATTGCGGTGCATCAACAGGGGTTTCTATAGCGGTAGATAGCTCATTACCGCCGCCACCACCGCCGCCACAACCTGCTAATAAAATGGTAGAAACCGCACTTGCTAATACTAACTTTTTCATGATATCCCTTTTCTTAACTGTTACTTCAAAACGATAAAGTCGTTACAGAATACAATCGAGACATAATGTGTCAAGACTTTGTTTTTATATTTTATTGACTTGTATAGTTTATGCACGCAGTGTCACAACAAGATATTCGTTAAGCAAACATCCTGATACTCACGATAGTTATGTAGCCCAGTTACGATAAGGATGCTGCATTAGCTGAGAGTTGTAATAGCGCTTGTCGCCCGTGACCTCTTGACCTAACCAGCTAGGTTTAGTGAATGGTTCATCTGCGTGGTTGAGCTCTATTTCAGCCACCACCAGCCCTGCGTTTTCACCATAAAATTCATCTACCTCAAAGGTGTGCTGGCCCGCGTTGACCAGATAGCGGGTTTTGTCGATAACGCCAGGCTCACATAAGACTAATAAGGCTTGCGCTTCACTGAGGGGAATTTCACGCTCCCATTCAAATCGACTTAGACCGGCTTCATCACTGATGCCCTTAATGGTTAAAAAGCCTTGCTCGCCTTTTATACGCACCCTGACACAACGCTCTGGCGCCGAGTTTAAATAACCTTGGGTAATGCGCTGCGAACTATGGGCATCTTGTTTAAACTCACCCACCAGCAAAAACTTACGCTCTATTTCTTGTAACACCTGTGTTATTTCCTTTTCCGCAACAAAACGATATTGATGGTAGCCTGCAGCGACTAAACTAAGCAAACATTATCAAATCCACCTGATTTAAGCTGGAACCGTCAACAGATGAGTAGGAACGAGTGATGAAGGAACAAACCCAAATCGGCTATCAACAGCGTCTAACCAAAGTGGTGGACTATATCTACCAAAACCTAGATGCGCCGTTAGATGTCAACACCTTAGCCGATGTGGCTTGCATGTCGCCTTATCATTTTCATCGTATCTACCGTTTAATGACAGGCGAGACGATTAACACTTCAATTCGCAGGTTACGATTGTTTGTGTCGGCATCGGATTTGATCCGCACCGACAAACCCATTGCAACCATAGCTAAGCAGTTTAACTACGCCAGTATTGAAGCCTATAGCCGAGCATTTACCCAGCTGTTTCAACAGCCGCCGAGTGCATATCGCCTGCAACATCGCGCCTCGCCAGCCACGATAGAGCAACTTGCACCACAAGCGTGGATGCAGTTTCAACCTTTTTATGATCAGGAGAGTCAGCTTATGTACCCAGTAGAAGTTACCGAAATACCTAGCATTCATCTTATTGGTGTCAAGCACCAAGGCGATTACATGAAAATCGGCCAAGCCTTTGACAAGATTTGCATGTATGCCAGTAGTCACAACTTATTCACCGATCGTAGCCGTAGTTTCGGCATTTATTATGATGACCCTAAAACCGTAGCGACCGATGAGTTGGAGTCGGTTGCGTGTATTAGCGTTGATGATCCAGATCTTGTGATTGACGATGAGAAAATCATCAAGATCACCATTCCTGCAAGTCGCGCTGCCGCGCTGATGTTTAAAGGCCCTTATGCCGAATTAGAGCAGCCCTATGCTTGGCTGTTTGGCCAATGGTTACCGCAGAGCGATTTGACCCTCAAAGATCATCCCGCATTTGAGGAATACCTCAATGCGCCACAAAATACCCCGCCTAGTGAGCTACTCACGCGCATTTATTGCCTGGTTGACTAATTACAACCCGAGCTAGAGCACGCCATGCTTGCAATATGAAATTAACCATAGCATGGCGTGCGCTCACTCAAAAACTCACATTTGTAGCCTTTCGAAATTACCTACTTTTACGCTATGCTCAAAACACGGTTCACCAAAATACATTGCTATGGCACACCTGCTGACTCACTTTTTAGTTCTGCTCCGCTGCGGAATTATTTGGCTCACGATCGGTTTCGCCATACCCGCCAATAGCGCCGCCTTGCAAGTTACCTTAGGCGTTGAGCCAAGCATTTTTGAACGCTATCAGTTATTTTTAGCAGGGCGCGATCCACTGATGATTGAAGATTATCGTGGACAATATGCCAACCGTGGCGTTGTCGAACTAGTTTTGCTGCAAAAAGCATTACACCTCGGAGGCATGGTTGGTAACGTAACCTTTAAAACAGGTCCTAACTACGGCCGATTACTCAAACAACTCCAAGCCGGTGACGTGGATATGCTGGCCAACAGCGCTTGGCTTAGTAATTTAGAGCAGCAAATTGGTGATTATTATATTAGTGACGCGGTGATCCGAGATGGTCAGTTTGAGGCTGGCTTGTATGTGCTAGCATCACGGCCTGAGCTACAAAAAGTTCGAACAAGAGAACAAATTCAAAATCTTACAGCCGTATCCAACAAGCATTGGCACAGTGATTGGCAAACCTTAAGCGCACTTAATTTAAAGCATTTATACAACGTCGCCAAATGGTCATCTATGCTCGATATGATACGCTTGCAGCGAGCTGACTTTTTTCTAGCGCCGTTTCAGGTCACTCCCGATCTCAGCTTTACCAATTCGGGAGATGTTTTTGTTCCCATTAAAGGGATAAAGCTAGGCTTACGCGGCAGCCGCCATTTTGTGGTCAGCCGTCAAAGCAAACACGCCGATAAGCTTTACCTGATATTACAAAAAGGCGTTAAGCAGCTTCATTTACAAGGCGAGTTCGAGAAAGCATATCAACAAGCCGGATTTTATAATCCGGCTGTAGCGGGTTGGGAGAAGATCGCCCCATAATTATAATTTAACCGAAATGAGGCTCAGCTGTGCAACTATGGGCGTAAACCCAGCGCATGACAAATCGCGTAGCTGAGCTCACTGCGGTTTAAGGTATAAAAGTGAAAGTCTTTCACGCCTTCTTGTGCCAACACCTTAACCATATCCATGGCGATACTCGCCCCAATTAAGTTGCGGGTGGTCGGGTCGTTATCTGTGCCTTCATACAATTTGTGCATCCAGCCCGGCACTTTTACATTACATAATTTGGAAAACTTCACTAAGGTTTTGTAGTTAGAAACCGGCAAGATCCCCGGCACAATTTCCTGAGTGATACCAATCGATGCACAGCGATCGCGAAAGCGTAAGTAGCTTTCCACGTCAAAAAAGAATTGGGTAATGGCGCGATCGGCTCCAGCGTCCATTTTATCTTTAAATGCTAACAAATCCGCTTGTGCGTTTTTCGCTTCTGGATGTACTTCTGGGTAGGCCGCGACCGAGATATCAAAGTCGGCTTGCTCTTTCAGCAAACGCACTAAATCAGCGGCGTACATATGCGGTTTATCGCTACCTTCTGGAATATCGCCGCGCAGCGCCACAATATTTTTAATGCCGCTGTTCCAGTAATCTAACGCAATTTGTTTTAATTCTTCTTTGCTGGCATCAATACAAGTTAAATGCGGTGCCGCCACCAGCCCAGTGCGATCTTTTATTTCCTTAATCACACTGTGGGTGCGATCACGGGTACCCGAATTGGCGCCATAAGTTACCGACACAAATTTGGGTTTAAGGGTGCGTAAACGATCAATGGACTGCCACAAGGTGTCTTCCATCTGCTCTGAGGTCGGCGGAAAAAATTCAAATGACACATTCAGATCGCCTTTTAGATCCGCGATGTTTTGGTTCAAAATTTCAATATTGCGTGCCGTTTGACTTCCCATGTTCTTTTCCTCTTTGCCAATAAAAAGACAACCATAAATGGACGTTTAGCCGTCTGAATGGCTTAATTTAATGAATTATGAATTAATGTCAACCACTTTGATTTAACATGAAAATTTCTAATATTCAGCGTGAGATTTGTTCATCTTTAGGCATTATCTTTATACAAGATAGGCCTCTGAACATGATGGAGGTCGTTTGTTATACTGACTAAGATTGCAGCAATAAAACCAAGGATTATCAATAATGGATCATCATGCTACCAAGCTCTCCCTGCGCACCATCGAAGCCACTGACTACGCCCAACTTGCTGAATTAATGGAGTTAGTCTTTCCTGATGTCGGAGGCGCTTGGCCTAAAACTACCATTATGGATCTGATCACTCAATTTCCCGATGGCCAAATATGTATCGTTGATGGCGACAAAATTGTCGGTGCCGCCCTCACCATTAAAGTCAGTTATAACCACTACTCCTTGCCCCACACCTACCATGACATAGTTAACCAGAATGACGTGATACAAAATAACCCCAGCGGCGACGCCATGTATGGCTTAGATGTATTTGTTCACCCCGATTACCGGGGATTACGCTTAGGGCGACGATTGTATGACGCCCGTAAAGAGCTCTGTCGCAAACATAACTTTAAGGCCATTTTAACCGGCGGACGGATCCCCAATTACCATAAACATGCCGACCAATTAAGCGTGCCGGAATACATAGACCAAGTAAAACGACGCAAAATACATGATCCTATTTTGTCGTTTCAATTAGCCAATGGCTTTAGTGTAAAACGTTTGATGCGCAATTACCTACCCGAAGATGATGCCTCCAAAGGTTATGGAACCTTGCTCGAATGGGATAACTTCTACTATGAAGAAGACATATACTCGGTTCACGATATTGAGAAAACGCTGGTTCGCATCGGCGTGATCCAATGGCAAATGCGCACCATGGAAGATCTCGATGATCTGATGGATCAAGCGGAGTTTTTTGTGTCCTCGCTATCTAACTACAAAGCCGATTTTGCGCTTTTTCCAGAATTCTTTAATGCGCCCTTGATGGGTCTTCAGCAAGATCAAAACTCGGTAGAAGCGATCCGTTTTCTGGCAAGCTTTAGTGACGAAATTAAACGTCGTTTTTCGCAAATGGCGGTGACCTACAACATCAATATCATTGCCGGCAGCGTGCCAGTGATCGAGGACGAAAAGCTTTATAACGTGTCATATTTACTGCACCGCGATGGTCAAATTGATCAGCAGCAGAAAATTCATATTACCCCTCATGAAGAAAAAGACTGGGTTATTGATGGAGGAAATAAGGTACAAGCCTTTGAAACCGATGCGGGAAAAGTGGGGATCTTAATCTGTTACGACAGTGAGTTCCCTGAGCTGGGCAGAATGCTGGCGGATCAAGGCGTACAGATCATCTTTGTGCCATTTTGGACCGACACCAAAAATGGCTATCAACGGGTGCGAATTTGCTCACAGGCACGCGCCATTGAAAACGAATGTTATGTGGCCATAGGTGGCAGTGTCGGCAACCTGCCTAAGGTAGATAACGTCGATATACAGTACGCCCAATCAGCGGTGTTTTCGCCATCGGATATTTATTTCCCACACGATGCCACCCTTACCGAAGCCAACGCTAACACCGAAATGATCATCTTTGCCGATGTCGATCTAACTAAACTCAAACTATTAAACACCGAAGGCTCGGTGACCAACCTGAAACACCGCCGTCCAGAAATTTATAATTAGTCAAAGCCAACAAGGTTGTCATTAAAGGGGAATCGCGTTTTTTAGCTAACACAAATTAACAACAGGATGTCGCTTCCCCCTGTAATTTGCTGCGATGAAAACTCCCCCGCTTCATTGCACCGTCTTTCTTCCTTCAACTTTAAAATCTCGATAACCGGGAATAGCTGAACGTTGGATACCAGAAATGTTATTGCCCCGGATCGTCATGTCTAAAATAATTGCTGGCTCATCATTCGAGTAATGGGTATCGGTGCCATAAACACGCATATTAACCTTACCATCATTATGCGTCCAACGTGCTGGGTAACTGGATTGATTATCGAAAGAATAATATGACCCCCTGCCGCCTTCAGACAGCGTTAATGTTGTCTTCTGCTCTCCGACATAAACTAGCCAAGAGCCTAGTAAGGAGAGGGCTTGAGCTTGATTTTTTGTTTGCTCAACAACCATATTTTTCCCCTGACCAGTAGCGGTACAAGTGAAATGGCCACCAGCCGTTGCCGGATGATCTATCCCCTTCGAGCCAAAGCCAATCCCACCAATGCAAGCGGCATAACGAAATGAACCTTGGCTCTTTATTGTTGTAGATGCTTGCTTATTGGCTTCGATATTTACTGAGTGGGTGTAGAATGAGTTTTTGCTTCCCTCCCCGCATTTTTTTTTACTGTATTTTAATTCACCACACCAGACGACAAAAACTTCATGATTACAATGATTTTCAAATACTAAGTTATCCATACTTTGCGCATTGGTTAACACCTTAATGCACTCCATCGCACTTTTACCTGGGTTACCAGCGTGAACAGATGCCACGGGAAAAGCCAAAGTTAGGAGTGAAAACACAACCCAAAAATATCGTTTCAATGTCATTTTTCGCACTCCCTGCTTTTAACTATATGCAATAACAAGACATCCTTAACGGACGATTAACCATATTAGCTATAGGGACTTTAATTAAGTTAATGACTCCAAAAAGTTATCTACCTCTCAAAATCAGGGTTTAATATAAGATTCATAGGCCTTTTCCTCGCTTTAAGTCCTTATTAACTTTCTGTGTCGTCGCCATAATGGTCTTGTCATTCGAGCAATTAAGTTACCTATAATCACCAAGCTCAAGCCTAAGCTGGAATACACAGTCCAGTGATAAGATTCAAACACACTCGACACCACCAAAGCGACGATAGGCGTAATCAGTAGCACATAAGAGGCGCTGTTAGCACCTATCCTATCGACCAATATCAAATACAAGGTAAAGCCCATCACAGTAGCGGGTATGGCAAGATACACTAAACTGCCTAAGTACTGCGTACTAAGGTCAATAGAAAACTCTAAGTCACGCATATAGATAATGGCAAGTAAGGCAAGACAGCCGTACACCATGCCGTAACTCGTTGCGGTATAAGGTTTAATATTATCGCGGGTGTTACGAATGCTGATCATATTGCCGATAGAAAAACACCAAGTTCCCATGAGCGCATAGACCAGCCCAGTTAATACATCCAGTGACCAGTCCGTGGCCATTAAATCGGCGCCAAACAGTAAACCTATGCCCGATAAGCCCACTACCACGCCCAGCCAAAAGTTCGCTGTGGTGGGCGTTTGGAAAAATATGCGCCCATGCAAGGCATTAAAAATCGGCGCGGTGGCCATCACCACCGCGGTTAAACCGCTGGCGATATAATGGGTTGCACTGTAGAACGCCAAGAAATTACAGCAAAATAAACACAAACCTTGCAGCGCAAAAAACTTATGCTGACTGAGTTTAGTTTGTTGTAGTTGTTTAAATAACTTACCGAATACAAACATCAACAATGCAGCAAGGGCAAAGCGATAAAAGATCGAGACTTCCGTTGCCACACTGCCCGCTTGCCACTTGATCGCAATCCAAGAAAAGCCCCATAGGCCTATCATTAACACATAAATAAACGCCGACATCTCAACCCTTCCGAGATCAATAAACTCATCCAATGTCGGTATGTTGTCAGAATTAGCGAGCCAAGAATCACTTTTTAACACGATCTTGCGGTTTTAGTTGATGATTAGCAGAGGGAAGCAATTGAGCCCAAGCCCACAAGCCATTATGCTTCTGGTATGAGTAAAAATGCGAAATACATGAATTTTTTCCAATCATCTAAGGTGTGCTATCGTCAGCAAGGTATCACGCCGAAATTGGCGTGGGCGCAATATGGCAATGCCCATGATCGCTTGTATTATCAAAACGATAAGTACCACACCTTAAGTCTGTATTTAGCCGGCGGCGAGCAAACTCAGCGTCTGGATATGAGAGCAGATCGCGGCGGGCCGGGTAAGTTTTGCTTAATGCCACAAGGCAGCGAAAGCCGCTGGCAATTAGGCGAGCCACAGCAATTTATGCATTTGTACTTTAGTGACGATCATTTAAAGCAACTAGCACTGAAAGTATTTGATATGGATCCAAGGCAAATTGCCCTGCCCGATCTAACCTTCTTTAGCCATAGCGCGCTAGAGACCATGTATCGCGAGCAAATGCTACACATTGACTGGTCCATGCCAGAAAGCCACCTTGCCATGGCTCAGCTCAGCGACACCATACTGGTTAACTTGCTGCAAAGCTCAGGGCTTACTAAACCTGTCGCCATCATCAAAGGCGGCCTAGCCCCTAAAGTTGCCAAGCAAGTTCAAGACTATATGCGGGCAAACTATCATCGCCAAATATACCTGCATGAATTGGCCGAACTGGCCCAGCTGAGCGAGTACCACTTTACCCGCATGTTTAAGGCTCACTTTGCCCGCACACCGCAAGAATACTTAATGCAGCTGCGCATAGAGCAAGTTAAACACTTATTAATCGGCCCGATGAAGCTCGCCGATATCGCCCTCGCCTGCGGCTTTGCCAACCAAAGCCACATGGGCCGCTTTTTTAAACATATCGTAGGTATGACCCCCAGCGCGTATCAGAAGTGTTTGGGGGTGAGGTGAGTTGCAATTATCTCAAATGAGCCTCAGGCCGAAGACTCAGGCGCTCAAAAAAGAGTATCGCTGTCTTTACACCTGTAGACTTGCCTTCACAGTACCTAGCGACGACAAAAGTCACTGTAGCCGTCATTTGGATTCATCATCAACATATTCCAAAATATCACCGGGCTGGCAATCGAGCGCCTGACACAGCGCGTTCAATGTGGAAAACCGAACCGCCTTGGCGTGGTTATTCTTTAAGATAGATAGGTTAGCAGGCGTAATATCCAACCGTTCGGCTAGCTCTCCTAGGCCAATATTTCGCTGCGCCATCACCACATTCAAGTTGATCTTAATGGCCATTAAACTAAGCCTTCTGAGTCTTTTTCATAGTCAATCGCCATTTTGAGTGCACCAGCGACAATAAAAGTGAGGCCACAGTTTAACAAACCGTAAAATAGATTTTCAGACACATTTCCCAACAAGGAATATTCAAACACAGCCCCTGTAATATTGGCGTGTTGTAAAATCAACTGAGCATCAAAATGGCTTATAGCGGCGCTTAGTAAAGCAAGGGGGATGTATAATATGCCCATCACCTTTAAATACTTAAAGTTTTCATCACAAAAAACATAACCTCTTTTGATACGGCTACACAAACGTCGCAATACGTCTAAATACATGATTGCTACGATGAGCCCTAACAACGCAACAAACATTCCCATTCCATTCTCAGGCTCTCCATTTAGCGGGATGCTCATTCCCTCAAAGTTCACCTCGGTTATTGAGAAAGGATTTTCTGAAAAGCCTGCCAAGCTGAAGATAAAAACACCGAGCAGGATAACAGATGAGATCACACAAACAATCAATCCTGCAATACAAACGCCATGGATAACAGTGGCGATTTTACTCATGGTCTGAAATTTCATTTTACTTTCCTTGGTTAAATCAAGATAAGTAAAAATATAGTCAAACACCAGATACAAAACAATATTTATTTATTGTTTTTCGATAAATAATTACTGTAATACATAAAAACTAGGCTCTAAACACACAAAAACCACCCGCAGGTGGTTAGCTGAAATCGGATAAGGTATCTCTTACAGGCAATCTATGTTTTCGCGTTTTAGGGCTCTCATACCCGCAAGATTGCTTGTTTTAATGTCTTCTTGCTTAATCAGCTGATGGATTTTATCCGCTCGCCAAATCGCAAAATCACTCTCTCTAAGCACCATGTCTTCCATAGCTTCAGCGGCACTGGGAGTGTTATAGGAAGGATGGATAGCTAAATGATTAATCCCGTACTGCAGCGTTTCCACCATATGGCGGTATTTTTTCTCAGCGATGTCCGGATCTGCTCGGCGCTCATCGGGATTGTATTGCATGTAGTACACATCAGGCACCACGGCACCGACTTGTTGTAACTCGGAGGTAATGCTTTTTTGCTTACTGGGGTTAAACCAAAACCCTTGATAAACCGCTGCCAGCTGATAATCGTTGGCCAAATTGTAAAATAGATTGACCAGCTCGGCATTTTGCATCAGTACCAGCATGTGCGCATCAATATGGGTGATATTAAGTCCAGCCTGAAGTGCGGTATCAATTTGCGCTCTGAGCTCTTGCTCTATCTCCTTGATATCAGCATGCTCTAACACCTCTTGAGTGGTTGCCCATAGCAAGCCTTGTGGATTGTATAAGCTAGGCACCTTAGAGGGTGGTAATACTCCGCCCCAAGGTTGCTTCTCTTGCCATTCATTGGTGAGGGTTAAATGCAGCCCAACAGGAAGGTTGCGCGCCGCTGCTATCTTGGCCGATAAGGTAAAATTAGGCGCAGGCACCATTAAAGACATAGTCTGAGCTTTATTGTGATCAATCAGCTCAAAAGCCGCCTTGTCATAATCGGGATGCATGCCTACATCATCAATATTCACTATCAATACCCGATCGGATTGCTCAAAACCAAGACACTGCGCCAATTGTGATTCTCGACCATGACTACAAGCTGTCAGTAAAACCCAAGACAGGGATAGCACCAGTTTAGCTTTCATATCAGTCCCTTATGAAAATAATCATTTTCTCACGCATAGGTCTAATGAGCAAATGGGTTTACTTTGCTGACAATAACGAAAAAACCACCCGAAGGTGGTTTTGTATCTCAGCTAAGTCACTCGCTTGGCTTACGCCAGCTTTTCACACAAGCTGATTAAGTCTGCTTGGATAGCGCCTGCGGTTACTTCGCGGCCAGCACCCGGACCTTGAATGATCAATGGGTTGGTGCGATACCAGTTGGTTTCAATGGCAAAGATGTTGTCACATGGCAACAAGTTAGCAAAGGCGTGATTGTCAGGTAGCGCTTCAAGACCGACCGTGGCTTTACCTTTGTTATCAAAACGTGCCACGTAACGCAGGACCTTGCCTTGCTTATTGGCTTTAGCTAATTTTTCCGCTAGTAGCTCATCTAATAATTGGGTCTTTTGCATAAAGTCATCGGCGCTGCCTTGTTGCAGCTCTTCAGGAACTAAAGACTGTAGTTCAATGTCTTTTTGCTCTAAGTTCAGACCGACTTCGCGAGCTAATATCAGCAATTTACGCATGACATCGTTGCCCGATAAATCTTCACGCGGATCCGGCTCGGTTAAGCCTTGCTGCCACGCTTGATCCAGTAGCTCAGAGAATGGTACCGAACCATCGTATTGCTGGAATAACCAAGATAAGGTGCCAGAGAAAATACCACTGATGCCTTGGATGGTATCACCCGAGCCTTGCAACATAGCTAAGGTAGGCTGTACCGGTAAGCCTGCACCTACGGTAGCGTTGTATAACCAATGACAACCGTGATCGGCAAAGCTTTGCTTCACTTCATTATAGAAAGCAAGATCGGCTGAGCCGGCAAATTTATTCGCGGTGATTAAATGGCAGTGGCGCGCAGCTAATTCTGGATAGTAGCGACTGACACTTTCACTGGCGGTGATGTCTAACACGATAATTTCATCATAAGGATGATGCTTGAACTTAGACAGCACTTCTTCCCAAACAAATGCTTTTGGCTCAAAACCCGCACTGATGGCCGCAGGATCTAAGCCATCAAAATCAATCTCGCCACCGAGGTGGTTAAACACGGCGCACAAGGTGAGTTTTTGGTTAAAACGTTTCTCAACTTTTTGTTTTTCGGTGGTGATTAATTTCAGCCATTGGCCGCCAATGTTACCTGTACCAAACAATACCAAGCCAATGCGCTTAGGACGTTTAAATAGGGCTTCATGTAAGGTTTTTAATAGCGGCTCAAGTAAGATTTCTTTGGTCACCGCCACTAATGACAGCTTGCGCTCACAGGCTTGAATAAATTCAAGAGGCTGGGTTGATAGCGCGCGATAGAAGCGATAGCACTGCTCGGCATTATCACTCACGCCATTACCCACTAAACCCACCATGCTGTAGCCAGAATGTAGCTCAACACTCTTTAGCTGCTGCCTTGTATTGGCAAAGGCTTTGGCCACTTCGAAAGCTGAATCAGCCACTTCTGGGGTGTAAACCAAACGCAGTAGGTTTTTCTTCTTGTCGATATGCTCTACCAGCGGGGTAACAAACTTAGCGCTCAGGGCATGGTGCAGCTCAGCTTTTAGTGCAACAAGATCGTATTCAGGATCTAACTCTACCTCAATGACGCAGGCTTGCTCTAAACCGGTCACAATCTTGGCCGCGCCGAGTTTATGCTGGCGACGTACAATTTGGGTTGAGCCTTCGTCGGGTGCGTAGCTTGAACGCAGGCTTAAACGCTGTGAACTTTCAATCACAGGTAATAGCGTGCGAGCATGTAGTACAGGTGAGCCAAGGCGTGACAATTCAGCCGCTTCATCAAGTGATAAGCGCTCCATTAGCACCGCATTTTTTACCTTACGCGGATCGGCGCTAAATACACCGGCTACATCACTCCAAATTGTAGTGGAGACGGCATTGGCGATGGCGCCCGTTACTGTTGCTGAGTAGTCACTGCCATTACGGCCTAAGGTGACGGTATGGCCTTCGCTATCAGCAGCAAAGAAACCGGTGATCACCACACGATGTTGTTCACGACCCAGTAATTGCTGAGTTAACTTTTCACGCGAGAGCGCAACATCGACCACAGGCTGAACACCAAACTCGGCGCTTAAATAAGTGCGTGAGTCTAACCAGCTGGCCTGCATACCGATTTGTTGTAAGTAAGTCGCTAATAGACGAGCCGACCAAACTTCACCAAAGCTTAAAATTTCATTACTCTGGTAACGGTCTAGCTTGTTTTCAAGAATTAAGGCAAGACGCGTTAAATCGTTATCTAAGGCTGCTAACGCCTCACTTTGCCACTCGCCGTCGAGTAATTCGGTGACAAGGTTACGCTGGAAATCAGATAAAGAAGCAAGTGAAACCGCCGCCGCACTATCGCCATCTTTCGCATACTCGGTAATTTCGATTAACCGATTGGTGGTCTTACCCGCTGCAGAAACGACAATCAGATCTGTGCTAGTCGAATACTTGTCGATAATATTCGCTACGCGACGAAAACAGTTTGGATCAGCTAGGCTGCTGCCCCCAAATTTGTGCACATGTCTTGTTTGTTTCACCTTTACTTCTCCTGCGCCATAGCCTTAAAGGCATTATCTAAATCGGCGATTAAGTCGTCAGCATCTTCGAGGCCAACGGATAAACGAATCAGGGTATTGAAAATACCCGCTTGCGCTTGTGCTTCATCACTCATGGCGCGATGAGTCATGGTTGCAGGATGAGCAACTAAACTCTCAACGCCGCCAAGGGATTCGGCTAATGAAAATAATTTCAGATTATCAAAAAATACCCGTAAACCTTGCTCATCAGCATCAAGATCAAAGCTAAACATAGAGCCAAAGTCTTTTTGCTGGCGCTTAGCTATTTCATGGCCGGGATGCTCAGGCAAGCTTGGGTGATAGATTTTACTTACCAAAGGCTGAGTTTGTAAGTAGGCAAGGATGGCGTTGGTATTTTCTTGGTGATTGCGGATGCGCGCGCCTAAGGTACGAATGCCGCGTAAGGTCAGATAAGAGTCAAACGCTGAACCCGTGAGTCCTAAGCAGTTTGCCCACCAAGCTAAATCTTCACCCAATTGTGGATCTTTGGTCACCACAGCGCCCGCCACTACATCGGAATGGCCATTAATGTATTTGGTGGTTGAATGAATAACGATATCCGCCCCGAGCTCAAGAGGCTGCTGTAATGCGGGTGACAAGAAGGTGTTATCAACGACCACTAACGCGCCCACGGCTTTTGCTTGCTGGCAAATTTTTGCGATATCAACCACACGTAATAATGGGTTACTGGGCGTTTCTAGCCAGACAATTTTCGGCTTTTTGGCAATCGCCGCCGCCATTTGCGCATCATCACCCTGATCAATAAAGCTCACATCAAAGGCTTTTTTCTTCGCGCAGCAATCAAATAAGCGATAACTGCCACCGTAACAGTCATGGGGAGCAACCAGAAGATCGCCAGGACTAAGTAATGCGGTGATCAAGTTAACCGCCGCCATGCCAGAGCAAGTCACAATACCGGTACTGCCGTTTTCTAACTTGGCAATGGCCTCACCTAAAATGGCACGAGTTGGGTTGCCAGAGCGACTGTAATCGAAGCCGCGAATTTGGTTATAACCTTCAAAGGTATAGTTAGTACTTAAATAAATAGGTGGCACCACAGAGCCATGTTGGGTATCGGATTCGATGCCGGTTCGTACGGCTTGAGTGGCCTGCTTATACTGCGCCATGATTTAAGTACTCCATAATAAATATCCCGCAACTTTAAGCCAGCAGGAGCAAGACGTCAACACTTCTGGACGTCTAAACGGCTCTAGATTGATTTTTTACAAACTTAGTCTACCTGAGTGGGGATGTGAACGACAATAGAAGTTAGCCAGCAAGCTTGTTCGCTGCCATTCAAATGAATAGGTACCTGTTGGGCATAGATGCCTGTTGAGCATTTTCAGCCATCTAAGCATCTTTACCGATGGATTGCCTCATATTGCGTGAGAGGTTAGAATAAGCCTGATATTTGATAAGGGTAAATTAGCATGACGTCAAAATGGAACGGTGAATACATCAGCCCCTACGCTGAACACGGTAAAAAAAGTGAGCAAGTAAAAAAGATCACTGTGTCCATCCCGCTCAAGGTGCTTAAAATATTAACCGACGAACGCACCCGTCGTCAGGTCAATAACCTACGCCATGCCACTAATAGTGAACTGCTCTGCGAAGCCTTTTTGCATGCTTATACGGGCCAACCCTTGCCCGAGGATAATGACTTACGTAAAGATCAAAACGATGGCCTACCCGAACAAGTGAAGAAAATCATGATTGAAAAGGGTATCAGCATTGATGAGTATGAAACCGAGTAATCCAAGCACCCTATCCTTTCTCAACTAACTAGCCAGTGCGACGCATTTGTTGAACTACGCCTAATGGATATAGTTAAACTGGCTTAAGTATCCAGCTGTCTCAATACACAATTTTTAGTCCAGTAGCTTTTCACTCCTTAGCGATCCTGCTAGATTACACTTAGGTTAAATTAAGCAGGGAGCTTATTGTGCGACTTTTCGCTGTTGTAATATGTAGTACCTTATCTTTGTCAGCCTTCGCTGCAACTGAGTGCGCCGAAGAAGCAATAAAGTCGGTGGCTGTTGCCGATGCAACCGCAGGCATTGAACGCTATCAAAACCTGACAATCGACTATTCAAACTGTGATGAATTTGACGAACAAAGTGCTCACGCCATTTACGATTTCAGTTATGACCTAACCTATAGCCAAGTCTGTCATGGAGAAGAAGGCTTTAAACTAGGCAAGGCGGGATTACCGCCCAATCAGGTATGTAAAGACTATATAAACGCGGGTTATTACCGTCATCGTCACGCTCAAGGCATAGAGCGTTATCGCCAAGATATGTATCAAAAGGCGAAAAAAGAAGCCGCCGCAAAAGCAGCTGCAGAAGCGGTCGAACAATAGTTCATCGCTACTCTCGGGTTAATGCCTATAAGCATTAACCCGAGCCTACATATTTACCCCGTCCAAATCCCTACTTAATATCTGATCCATCTAATATCATCTCTCACATTTTGTTCAGGCAATAAAAAAGGCCGCCGAAGCGACCTTTTTGTGTTTCACATCAATCGATCTTATTCGATGATTGAAGAAACAACACCAGCACCAACTGTACGGCCACCTTCGCGGATTGCGAAACGTAGACCTTCGTCCATTGCTACTGGAGCGATTAGCTCAACAACAAACTTAAGGTTGTCGCCTGGCATTACCATTTCTACACCTTCTGGAAGCTCTACAGCACCAGTGATGTCAGTTGTACGGAAGTAGAACTGTGGACGGTAACCTTTGAAGAATGGTGTGTGACGACCACCTTCATCTTTAGATAGTACGTATACTTCTGATTCGAACTTAGTGTGTGGAGTGATTGAACCAGGCTTAGCTAGTACTTGACCACGTTCAACATCTTCACGCTTAGTACCACGTAGAAGAATACCACAGTTCTCACCTGCACGACCTTCGTCTAGTAGCTTACGGAACATCTCAACACCCGTACAAGTTGTTTTAGATGTCTCGCGGATACCTACGATTTCAACTTCGTCTTGTACACGTACGATACCAGCTTCGATACGACCTGTTACTACAGTACCACGACCTTGGATTGAGAATACGTCTTCGATAGGCATGATGAATGGCTTATCGATTTCACGCTCTGGCTCTGGGATGTAAGTGTCTAGTGCTTCAGCTAGCTCTAGTACTTTCGCTTCCCATGCTTCGTCGCCTTCAAGTGCTTTAAGCGCAGAACCTTGGATTAGTGGTAGGTCATCACCTGGGAAATCGTACTCAGATAGAAGTTCACGAACTTCCATTTCTACTAGCTCTAGTAGCTCTTCGTCGTCAACCATGTCACATTTGTTCATGAATACGATGATGTAAGGTACACCAACTTGACGAGAAAGTAGGATGTGCTCACGAGTTTGTGGCATTGGGCCATCTGTCGCAGCTACTACTAGGATTGCGCCGTCCATTTGAGCAGCACCAGTGATCATGTTTTTAACATAATCGGCGTGTCCTGGACAGTCTACGTGTGCGTAGTGACGAGTAGGAGTGTCGTACTCGATGTGAGAAGTATTGATCGTAATACCGCGCTCACGCTCTTCTGGAGCATTATCGATAGATGCGAAATCTTTTGCATTACCACCGTAGTGCTTAGTTAGCACTGAAGAGATCGCTGCAGTTAGAGTTGTTTTACCATGGTCAACGTGACCGATAGTGCCCACGTTTACGTGAGGCTTACTACGTTCAAATTTTTCTTTAGACACGACGTGTACCTTCTTTATCTAAGTGTTAGCCCATTTGTTATGGGCCTTCAAAATTACATTAAACAGAGCAGGGATGATTCCCTACCCCGATTACTTCGCCTCAATGATAGCGTCAGCGATGTTTTTAGGTGCTTCATTGTACTCTTTGAATTCCATCGAGTACGAAGCGCGGCCCTGTGTGGCAGAACGCACATCGGTAGCATAACCGAACATTTCTGCTAACGGAACCTTAGCTCGGATGATTTTTAGACCAGCTGGACCTTCATCCATGCCTTCAATCATACCGCGACGACGATTCAAGTCACCAACTACATCGCCCATCCAATCTTCAGGGGTAGTCACTTCAACCTTCATCATAGGCTCAAGAATAACCGGATCCGCCTTAAGCGCACCGGCTCTAAAGCCCATTGCTCCAGCGATCTTAAACGCCATTTCATTGGAGTCAACATCGTGGAATGAACCATCAAATAGGGTGACTTTCACGTCTAGCATAGGGAACCCAGCTAATACCCCTTGGTCCATTTGTTCTTTACAACCTTTATCAACAGCCGGGATGTAATCTTTTGGAACCACACCGCCAACAATTTCGTTGACAAACTCGTAACCTGAACCCGGCTCTAATGGCTCTAGCTTCAACCAAACATGACCATATTGACCACGGCCACCCGATTGACGCACGAACTTACCTTCCACTTCAACCGCCTTGCGGATAGCTTCACGGTAAGCTACTTGAGGTTTACCTACGTTACAATCAACGCTGAATTCACGCTTCATGCGATCAACTATGATATCTAGGTGTAGTTCACCCATACCAGAAATCAAGGTTTGTGCTGATTCTGCGTCGGTTTCAACGCGGAATGAAGGATCTTCAGCAGCCAATTTTTGTAACGCAATGGCCATCTTCTCTTGGTCAGCCTTAGTTCTAGGCTCTACCGCAATTTGAATAACCGGCTCAGGGAATTCCATACGTTCAAGGACAACCTTGTTATCCATATCACATAGCGTGTCACCCGTGGTGACATCTTTTAGGCCGATAGCAGCCGCTATGTCGCCCGCACGGATTTCTTTTAATTCTTTACGATCGTTAGCGTGCATTTGCACGATACGACCAAAACGCTCACGCTTTTGCTTCACTGAGTTGTAAACAGCATCACCTGTATTTACCACACCTGAATAGACACGTAAGAAAGTCAAGGTTCCCACAAACGGGTCCGTTGCTATCTTAAATGCTAACGCTGCAAAAGGTTCGTCGTCAGAAGAAATACGACATACCTCGTTTTCAAGCTCATCAACACCTGTGATGGCTTTAACTTGGTTTGGTGCAGGTAGATATTCTACTACTGCATCCAGTACGGCTTGCACACCTTTGTTTTTAAAGGCACTACCACAACAAGCTAAAACGATTTCGTTATTAATGGTACGTTTACGCAGGCCTGCTTTGATGTCTTGTTCTGAAAGCTCACCTTCTTCAAGGTATTTTTCCATCAATTCATCGGATGCTTCAGCGGCACTCTCCACCATGAATTCACGCATTTCTTCTGCTTTGTCTTGTAACTCAGCAGGAATGTCCGTGTATTCAAAGGTCATACCTTGATCGGCTTCGTTCCAGTTAATCGCCTTCATTTTAATCAGGTCGATAACGCCACGAAACTCTTCTTCTGCACCGATATTTAATTGAATCGGTACACAATTAGCACCTAAGCGGTCACGAATTTGATCAACAACACGCTCAAAGTTCGCGCCTGCACGGTCCATCTTGTTAACAAATACCATGCGAGGCACTTCGTATTTGTCAGCTTGACGCCATACAGTTTCTGATTGAGGTTCTACACCTGAGGAACCACAAAACACAACCACCGCCCCATCGAGCACACGCAAAGAACGCTCAACTTCGATTGTGAAGTCAACGTGTCCTGGGGTATCGATGATGTTAATGCGATGTTCGTCGAATTGCGCTTCCATGCCACGCCAGAAGGTAGTAGTAGCAGCAGAAGTGATAGTGATACCACGCTCTTGCTCTTGCTCCATCCAATCCATGGTCGCAGCACCGTCATGTACCTCACCAATTTTGTGAGATAGACCAGTATAAAAAAGCACGCGTTCAGTAGTGGTAGTTTTGCCTGCGTCAACATGAGCACAAATACCAATATTCCGGTAACGCTCTAAGGGAGTTGTACGAGCCACAATATTTCCTCTTAACTAAAGAAACGCTTAATAATTAAGCGTTTCTTCAGATAATAACTAACGGCGTGACCAACTAGCCACGCCATAATATTACCAGCGGTAATGTGCAAACGCTTTGTTTGCTTCAGCCATACGGTGAACGTCTTCACGTTTCTTAACCGCAGTGCCTTTGTTGTCAGCAGCATCAACTAGCTCACCAGCTAGACGTGCAGCCATAGATTTTTCACCACGTTTACGTGCTGCTTCAACTAACCAACGCATAGCCAGTGCATTACGACGACTAGGACGTACTTCAACTGGAACTTGGTAAGTAGAACCACCCACACGGCGAGATTTAACCTCAACAGTTGGGCGCACGTTATCAAGAGCTACTTCAAAAATGTCTAGGTGCTCTTTACCGCTCTTTGCAGCAGCAGCTTCTAATGCACCGTATACGATTTTTTCTGAAATAGATTTTTTACCATCAACCATTACTACGTTGATGAATTTGGCCAGAATCTCTGATCCGAACTTAGGATCCGGTAGGATTTTACGCTGACCGACGACGCGTCTTCTTGGCATCTTATATTCTCCGTTTGCTTCAGGTGTTACCCAAAACGATTAATTAAAATTGTTTATAAACGATTAATTAAAATTGTTTATGCTTGGCCTTACTTTACGAAGAACCATTAACCCTTAGGACGTTTAGCACCGTACTTAGAACGACCTTGACGGCGTGCAGTAACACCAGAAGTATCTAGTGCACCACGTACTGTGTGGTAACGTACACCCGGTAAGTCTTTTACACGACCACCGCGAATTAGGATTACGCTGTGCTCTTGTAGGTTGTGACCTTCACCACCGATGTAAGAAGTTACTTCGTAGCCGTTAGTTAAACGAACACGAGCAACTTTACGTAGTGCCGAGTTAGGTTTTTTAGGAGTAGTTGTATATACGCGAGTACATACACCACGTCTTTGTGGGCACGCTTGCAGCGCAGGCACGTTGGTTTTTTTAACCGGTGCTTTACGTGGTTTGCGAACCAGCTGTGAAATTGTTGCCATTAAAAATAGCTCCTGATACTTATATAACGTGAAAAATCGGCCCCCAAAACTGGGGACGCGAAATTTTATTACCCTTGACCAAGCGTGTCAAGGACAACGCTGCGCATAAAGTAAACCAATTACACCTGAGTCAACCCCAAAAGAGAGTAATAACGATGACCTGCGAAGTGAAGCATGCAGCCAATTTTAGATTTTCTAAGCCATTATGGCTACCAAGCCAAACTCGATTGAGCGCGAGTGACAAGCTCAACAAAACCTTTGTAATCAATTTCTTTACCGAACTGAGCAGTCACGCCACGGGCGTTTAGATCCGCGCTAACAAGATACAAGCGACCTTGCTCAGCCAACTCGGACAGCTGGGCTAAGTAAGCATGTTGCGTCGCACTGCCAAGCACGCCATTTTCAAGTAGCAATAATAAATCATCTGGCCCCATGCTGGCTAAGGCTTGGCTTAATGTCAGATCGGTAAAGGGAGACTGCTTCACGGTGTGTAGTATCATGGTGATCCCTAAAATTTAATCAGATATTGCTGCTGTTGTAACACTTGATTGAATTCTGCAGTAGGTAGAGCCCTAACCGTAATAGCTAGTTGCTGAGGATCAATTTGGCGAACCTCACAGTCTTGCTGATTAACGTAGATTTCTTCTACATCATATAAATCAAGCAACTTAAACATAGGTTCAATGTGGCGCTGCATAATCGCTTGCGGATCTTGATTTGGCATCAACTGGTAAATGCCATCACCACTGAACAGTAAGGTTAGCTGCTCGGTAAAGGCAGAAAGAGCCAACGCTGCATCAAGGGCTTCTCTGGCATTAGCATTGCCGTGGGGCGCTAAGGTATTAAGGATGGCTAATTTCATTGGTTAACTCTATGGCAGATAATCAGATAACAAACGGCTTTCGGATTAAGGCAACTAAACGAAAGCCGAGCTAAAACTGGACAAGGCGATCAGAGCGAGCGATCAGTTCGGCAAGCTGCCCGAGCCCTGTCATTGCAAAAGGTGCGGCCAAATTACTGCATGCCATTTGTTGCTCTTGGGCACTGCTCTCATCGACAACACCACGACGCAGCGCGGCCGAAATACAGACATCAAGGCGAATATTGTGTTGATTAGCTAGGTCAGACCAAAGTTTGACCAAGTTTTGCTCATCTGAAGCTGGCAAGGTTAACGCATTGGCATTGCTAACTCCCTGCTGATAGAAAAACACACCAACAACCTCATGCCCCATAGACAGCGCGGCTTCAACAAAGCGATATGCAGAAGCAGAGCCTTGGCTACCGTATGCTGGAGAGTTCACCAAAATGGCCAATTGCATGGTACCTCCCAAATAGTATTGACCTATGATAGTCAAACCCAAGTAGAATTGGGTCTGACTAATCAGACTATTTTACGTATGCAATCGCTTCAACTTCGACCAATACATCTTTAGGTAAGCGTGATACTTCAACACAGCTACGCGCAGGCGCATTAGTTGGAAAATAACGGCCGTAAACTTCATTAAAAGCAACAAAGTTATTCATATCACTTAAGAAGCAGGTGGTTTTCACTACCGTTGTCGCATCCGCTCCCGCCTCGGTCAACACGGCCATCAGGTTTTTCATCACCAACTCAGCTTGTGCTGTGATGTCACCCTGCAACACTTCCATGGTGTCAGGTACCAGTGGAATTTGCCCAGAAGTGAATACCAAATCGCCAAGTTTGTTTGCTTGTGAATAAGGACCGATAGCTTGTGGAGCGTCGTTAGTGGCAATGATTTGCTTAGTCATTTAGTTAGACTCGTTTAGTTAAACAGAGTGTTATCTTAACCTAATCGAGACGAAAACACAGCTTATGCCACACCAGACCACGGCGCCTCTTGCAATAGTTCAAGTGACTCCGTTTGTTCCGTGCTTCGCACTAAATGCAATCGCCCATCCAACTCTTCAACTAATGCACTGCAATTTTCAACCCAGTCACCTAAGTTAGCATAAATGACCCCTTGTTGAGTCACAACCTCGGGATGATGGATATGGCCACATACTAACATGTCCACTTGTTGACGCTTAGCGTAGGTAATGGCGGCTTGCCTATATCGTGCTATGGCGATGTTGGCTTTGGGAATTCGCTCTTTAATATAACCCGCTAAAGACCAGTAATTTAGCCCAAAGCGCTTGCGCCAGCGGTATACAAAGCGGTTTAAAAACAATAATAAATCATACGATAAGTCGCCAATCAGAGCGGTTAGTTTGGAGTAACACACCATGGCATCAAACTCATCACCGTGTAATACCAATACCTTCAAGCCGGAGCTGGTCGTGTGCTGATATTGGTGATGGATTTCGGCGAGGTTTAATTCAGGTTGGCCCAGCTGTCGGATAGCGGCATCGTGGTTGCCAGGCACATAAATAATTTGGGTACCTTGGCGAGCTTTTTCAAACAAAATTTGTACGACTTGCATATGAGCAGCGGGCCAATATGCTTGGCGCTTTAAGGCCCAAAAATCCACAATATCGCCGGCCAATATCAATTTGTCACAGCGCATATTCTGCAAGAACTCGATTAAATACTCAGCTTTACAATCCTTAAAGCCTAAATGAACATCAGAAAGCCAAACGGTGCGATAGGTATGAATAACCTTTGCCATGCCACTTCTCTCTATTGCCAATTTCTTTATCAAAGCTAGCAATACCAGATGAATAAATCGTGACAAGGCAATAACACTATCATGATCATCACGGTGCAGTGATGTTGCCAATAGTATAAACAGGCACAAAAAAAGGCACCCTAAGGTGCCTTATTAGACTTTACTGAAGTAACTGATTAGTTATCAGATGAATCAGCAAGATTTAGTAGGTTAGCTAAGCTTTGTTCGGCTTCGTCAGCAGTAACCGGTGCTGGCTTATCAGCATCAGGATTATTGCGACGCTCATTACGCTCTTTGTGGTAAGCGTAACCCGTACCAGCTGGGATCAGACGACCCACGATAACGTTTTCTTTCAAGCCACGTAGCTCATCTACTTTACCGCCTACCGCTGCTTCAGTCAGTACGCGCGTCGTTTCTTGGAACGATGCCGCAGAGATGAAGGATTCAGTAGCAAGTGACGCTTTAGTAATACCCAGTAGTTCGTGTACGAACGTAGCTGGCGCTTTACCTTCAGCAATCAATTTACGGTTTGCGATGTTAACGCGTGCCACTTCAACTTGCTCACCAGGTAAGAAGTCTGTGTCACCAGCAGTCTTGATCATTACCTTACGTAGCATTTGACGAACGATAACCTCAATGTGCTTATCATTGATTTTTACGCCTTGTAGACGGTAAACGTCTTGTACTTCGTTAGCGATGTAGTTAGCAACTGGGCTAATACCACGCAGGCGTAAAATATCATGTGGTGATTCAGGGCCATCGGCGATAACTTCACCTTTTTGCACCTTCTCACCTTCGAACACGTTAAGGTGACGCCACTTAGGAATCATCTCTTCGTAATGCTCACCATCAGGCTGAGTGATGATCAGACGACGCTTACCTTTGGTCTCTTTACCGTAAGAAATAGTACCCGTTACTTCTGCAAGGATAGCTGCATCTTTTGGTGTACGCGCTTCGAACAAGTCAGCAACGCGTGGTAGACCACCCGTGATATCACGAGTCTTCGAGCTTTCTTGTGGAATACGCGCTAGCGCATCACCCACGTTTACTTGCGCGCCATCTTCTAGGTTAACGATCGCGTTACCAGGTAAGAAGTATTGCGCCGCAATATCAGTACCCGGAATGTTAATATCGTTACCAGCTGCATCAACCAGCTTAACCATTGGGCGCATTTCTTTACCCGCACTTGGACGCTGACCTGGATCAAGAACAACCGTACTTGATAGACCCGTTAGCTCATCGGTTTGACGCGTAACAGTGACGCTTTCAATCAGATCAGCAAACTTGATGATACCCGCCACTTCAGTGATGATTGGGTGAGTATGTGGGTCCCAGTTAGCAACCACTTCGCCGGCATTGATCGATTCACCGTCTTTCTTCTCAAGGATCGCACCGTAAGGCACTTTGTGCGCTTCTTTGGTTTGGCCTAGTTCGTCAAGTACCATTAACTCGGTCGAACGAGAAGTTACAACTGGCTTACCGTCAGAGTTAACAACGAACTTAGCATTGTGAAGTTTCACACTACCTGTGTTCTTAACTTGAACGTTGTTTTCTGCAGATGCTCGTGATGCCGCACCACCGATGTGGAACGTACGCATGGTTAGCTGTGTACCCGGCTCACCGATTGATTGTGCCGCGATTACCCCCACAGCCTCACCTTGACCAACTAAGTGGCCACGAGCAAGGTCACGACCGTAACAGTGTGCACACACACCGTAGTCGTTTTCACAGGTGATAACCGAACGTACTTTAACTGTGTCTACTGAGTTTTCTTCAAGTAGGTCACACAGTTTCTCGTCAAGCATAACGTTACGCTCAACCAGTACTTCATCTTCGGTGCCAGGCTTGATGATGTCTTCAGCAACAACACGACCTAGTACGCGCTCACGTAGTGGCTCAACAACGTCACCGCCTTCGATCAATGGCATCACAATTAGACCTTCGTGAGTACCACAATCTTCTTCGGTAACCACTAAATCTTGTGCAACGTCAACCAGACGACGAGTTAGGTAACCCGAGTTAGCCGTCTTAAGTGCCGTATCGGCAAGACCCTTACGCGCACCGTGAGTAGAGATAAAGTACTGAAGTACGTTTAGACCTTCACGGAAGTTCGCCACGATTGGGGTTTCGATGATAGAGCCATCTGGCTTAGCCATCAGACCACGCATACCCGCTAGCTGACGAATCTGTGCCGCACTACCACGCGCACCTGAGTCAGCCATCATGTAGATACTGTTAAATGACTTCTGAGTTTCCTCTTCGCCGTCACGGTTGATTACCGTTTCGGTTGAAAGGTTTTCCATCATGGCTTTAGAAACTTGTTCGTTAGCCGATGCCCAGATATCGATTACCTTGTTGTAACGCTCACCCGCGGTTACTAGACCTGATTGGAACTGCTCAGAAATTTCTTGAACTTCTTCTTCAGCGGCTTCAATGATGCCTTTCTTCTCGTCAGGAATAACCATGTCGTTGATACCTACAGAGGCACCAGACAGAGTTGCGTAGTGGAAACCGGTGTACATTAGTTGGTCAGCAAAGATAACCGTTGGTTTTAGACCCAGTTTACGGTAACAAGCGTTAATTAAGCTTGATACTTGCTTTTTACCAATCGCTTGGTTGAAAAGCTCAAAGTCCATACCAGCTGGCGCAATTAACCAAAGAATAGAACGACCTACTGTGGTGTCTTTCAATGTGGTTACTTGGCTACGGTTGCCTTCTTCGTTAATCACCGTTTCTGTAATACGTACTTTAACGCGAGCATGTAAATCAGCTACGCCAGCACGGTAAGCTTTTTCAGCTTCTTTCGGGCTCTTGAACCACATGGCTTCGCCTTTCGCATTAATGCGATCACGCGTCATGTAGTACAGACCCAATACAACGTCTTGTGAAGGAACGATAATTGGCTCACCGTTCGCAGGAGAAAGTACGTTGTTAGTAGACATCATTAGGGTACGTGCTTCTAACTGTGCTTCGATAGTTAGAGGTACGTGTACCGCCATTTGGTCACCGTCGAAGTCAGCGTTATAGGCCGCACACACTAACGGGTGCAGTTGGATCGCTTTACCTTCGATTAATACCGGTTCAAATGCTTGAATACCTAATCTGTGAAGTGTTGGTGCACGGTTAAGCATAACCGGATGTTCACGGATAACTTCTTCTAAGATATCCCAAACTTCGCCGCCTTCACGCTCAACTAATTTCTTAGCCGCTTTGATAGTTGTCGCTAGACCACGCGCTTCAAGTTTGCCGTAAACAAATGGCTTGAATAGCTCAAGTGCCATTTTCTTAGGCAGACCACATTGATGTAGACGTAGTGTAGGACCTACGGTAATTACCGAACGACCTGAATAGTCAACACGCTTACCTAGTAGGTTCTGACGGAAACGACCTTGCTTACCCTTGATCATATCAGCAAGAGATTTAAGCGGACGCTTGTTTGAACCTGTGATAGCACGACCACGACGACCATTATCTAATAGCGCATCAACTGACTCTTGTAACATACGTTTTTCGTTACGTACGATGATGTCAGGTGCCGCTAAATCAAGTAGTCGCTTAAGGCGGTTGTTACGGTTGATCACACGACGGTATAGATCGTTTAGATCTGAAGTCGCGAAACGGCCGCCGTCTAGCGGTACTAATGGGCGAAGATCAGGTGGCAATACCGGAAGAACCGTTAGGATCATCCATTCTGGTTTGTTACCTGATTGGTCAAATGCTTCCATTAGCTTAAGACGCTTAGTTAGCTTCTTACGCTTAGTTTCAGAGTTAGTTGAGCCCAACTCTTCACGCATGATTTCAATTTCACCTTGTAGATCGATCGCTTTAAGCAGCTGAAGTACGGCTTCCGCACCCATCTTAGCTTCAAACTCATCGCCCCACTCTTCTAACGCATCTAGGTAGTTTTCTTCGGTCAGCATTTGACCGCGCTCCAGGTTAGTCATACCTGGCTCGATTACTACGAAAGATTCAAAATATAGAATGCGCTCAATATCACGTAACGTCATGTCTAGTAATAGACCGATACGAGATGGTAATGATTTTAAGAACCAAATGTGCGCAACAGGAGAAGCTAGCTCGATATGACCCATGCGGTCACGACGAACTTTAGTTTGGGTAACTTCTACGCCACACTTCTCACAAATAACACCACGGTGCTTCAAACGCTTGTATTTACCACACAAACATTCGTAGTCTTTAACTGGACCAAAAATACGCGCACAGAATAAGCCATCACGCTCAGGCTTAAAGGTACGGTAGTTAATGGTTTCTGGCTTTTTAACTTCACCGAAAGACCAAGAACGTACTTGATCAGGTGAAGCAAGACCGATCTTGATGCCATCAAATTCTTCGGTCTTATTTTGCTGTTTTAAAAACTTTAATAAGTCTTTCACGTTTTTCTCCCACTGGGAACGACGCTAAAAGCGCTTTCGCGATGAAAGCGCTTTACTCACTTCAGGCTAAAGCCCTGCTTAACTCTCGTCTAGCTCGATGTTGATGCTTAGAGAACGGATTTCTTTCAACAATACGTTGAACGACTCAGGCATGCCTGGCTCCATTCTGTGGTCACCGTCAACGATGTTCTTATACATCTTAGTACGACCATTCACATCATCTGACTTAACCGTCAGCATTTCTTGAAGCGTATAAGCGGCACCGTATGCTTCTAGTGCCCATACTTCCATCTCACCGAAACGTTGACCACCGAACTGAGCTTTACCACCCAGCGGTTGTTGAGTTACTAGGCTGTAAGAGCCTGTAGAACGCGCATGCATCTTGTCATCAACCAAGTGGTTAAGTTTCAGCATGTACATGTAACCAACAGTAACTGGACGCTCAAATGCATTACCAGTACGGCCATCGAACAACTGTAGCTGGCCTGTATCAGGTAAATCAGCTAAGCGCAGTAGCTCTTTAATTTCTGCTTCTTTGGCACCATCAAACGCAGGAGTCGCAATTGGCAGACCTTTACGTAGGTGGTGCGCTAAGCGTAATACTTCATCATCAGTAAAGGTGGTTAGATCCACTTCCTGACGGGTATTACCTAAATCATAAACCTGTTGGATAAACTCACGTAACTTAGCGATTTCAATTTCACGCTGCTCTTTAAGCATGCGATCAATCTTTTCACCCACACCTTTAGCCGCTAGACCTAAGTGTGTTTCAAGTACCTGACCTATGTTCATCCGTGACGGTACACCCAATGGGTTTAGTACGATATCAACTGGCTCGCCATGCTCATCATGAGGCATGTCTTCGATAGGTACGATAGTCGAGATAACACCTTTGTTACCGTGACGACCGGCCATCTTATCACCAGGTTGAATACGACGTTTAACCGCTAGGTAAACTTTAACGATCTTCAATACGCCTGGCGCTAGGTCATCACCTTGGATGATCTTGCGACGCTTGATATCGAATTTCTTATCGAATTCTGCTTTCAATTCATCGTACTGTTCGCCAATTTGTTCTAATTGGTTTTGTACTTCTTCGTCAGCTAGGGCAATTTCAAACCACTTATCACGCGAGGTTTTAACCAGAGTTTCTTCTGATTTACCAGCACCGATAAGCAAGTTCTTAGCACGAGAGAAAATGCCATCTTCAAGGATCTTAAACTCTTCGGTTAAGTCCTTTTTCGCTTCTTTAAGCTGCATCTCTTCGATTTCGATTGCACGCTTATCTTTTTCAACGCCATCACGAGTGAAGACTTGAACGTCGATAACCGTACCGTAAACCGAGTTAGATACGCGTAGTGAGCTGTCTTTAACGTCAGACGCTTTCTCACCAAAGATAGCGCGTAGTAGCTTCTCTTCTGGCGTTAGTTGAGTTTCACCCTTAGGCGTTACTTTACCAACTAGGATGTCACCTGGCTTCACTTCGGCACCCACGTAAACAACACCAGATTCATCTAGCTTGCTTAGTGCAGATTCACCCACGTTAGGGATGTCGGCCGTGATCTCTTCTGGACCTAACTTAGTATCACGAGAGATACAAGAAAGCTCTTGAATGTGGATCGTAGTAAAGCGGTCTTCTTTAACAACACGCTCAGAAACTGTGATCGAGTCCTCGAAGTTATAACCGTTCCAAGGCATGAAGGCGATCTTCATGTTTTGGCCTAGGGCAAGTTCACCCAAGTCGGTAGAAGGACCATCAGCGAGTACGTCACCTTTAACAATCGGCTCACCCAACTTACAAGTTGGACGTTGGTTGATACAGGTGTTCTGGTTCGAACGGGTGTATTTGTTTAGGTTGTAAATGTCGATACCCGCTTCGCCCGGTACCATTTCTTCTTCATTTACTTTGATTACGATACGTGAAGCATCAACGTAATCAACCACACCGCCGCGTTTCGCAACAACGGTTACACCTGAGTCAACTGCGATACGTTTTTCAATACCGGTACCGACTAATGGCTTATCAGCGATCAGCGTTGGTACAGCTTGACGTTGCATGTTCGAGCCCATCAATGCACGGTTCGCGTCATCGTGTTCTAGGAACGGGATAAGCGATGCCGCAACAGAGATGATCTGCTGTGGAGAAACGTCCATATATTGAATTTGATCTGCAGTCATAAAGGTAGATTCACCTTTGTGACGACATGGAATCAATTCATCAGTTAAGTTAGCTTCTTCGTCAACCGCAGCATTGGCCTGTGCGATAACGTAGTTACCTTCTTCAATAGCTGATAGGTACTCAACGTCATCCGTTACCACGCCGTCAACGACTTTACGATATGGTGTTTCTAGGAAACCATACGAGTTAGTGCGTGAGAAGGTTGATAATGAGTTAATCAGACCGATGTTTGGACCTTCAGGTGTTTCGATTGGACATAGACGACCATAGTGAGTCGGATGTACGTCGCGCACCTCAAAGCCTGCACGTTCACGTGTTAGACCACCCGGACCTAATGCAGAAATACGACGCTTGTGCGTCACTTCTGATAGCGGGTTGTTTTGGTCCATAAATTGTGACAACTGAGAAGAACCAAAGAATTCTTTAACAGCTGCTGAAATCGGCTTAGCGTTGATTAGATCTTGTGGCATTACCGCATCTAAGTCACCCAGTGACAGACGCTCGCGTACAGCACGCTCTACACGTACTAGACCTACGCGGAATTGGTTTTCCGCCATTTCACCAACACAACGAATACGACGGTTACCTAAGTGGTCGATATCGTCCACTTCGCCTTTACCATCGCGGATATTGATCAGGGTTTTCATTACCGCGACAATATCTTCTTTGCTTAGTGTGCCTGCGCCTTGCTCATCTTCAAAATCAACACGACGGTTGAACTTCATACGACCTACTTTAGATAGATCATAACGGTCTTCATTGAAGAATAAGTTATCAAATAGGGCTTCGGCTGCATCACGCGTTGGTGGCTCACCAGGACGCATCATGCGATAAATTTCTACTAGCGCTTCTAAACGGTTAGTTGAAGCGTCAATACGTAGGGTGTTTGAAATGTAAGCGCCGCTGTCTAATTCACTGGTGTACAGTGTTTCGAATTCTTTAATGCCAGCAAGTGACATTTCAGCAACCATTTCAAGCGTCAATTCAGTATTGGCAGGTACAATGATCTCGCCGGTTTCAGCATTGATGTAATCTTTTGCTGCTACTTTACCTACGATGTACTCTGCTGGTACTTCTAAACGCTTAACGTCTTTGTTTTGCAGTTCACGAATGTGACGTGCAGTAATACGACGACCGGTTTCTACCAGTACTTCACCGTCAACCACAATATCAAACGATGCAACTTCACCACGTAGACGATCGGCGATTAGATCTAACGTTAATTTACCGTCTTTAATTTCGAAATGTACTTTTTCGAAGAACATATCCAAGATTTCTTCGGTGCTGAACTCTAGCGCACGAAGAATAATAGTACTTGGCAGTTTACGACGACGGTCAATACGGACAAATAAATTGTCTTTTGGATCGAATTCAAAATCCAACCAAGATCCACGGTAAGGAATAACTCGAGCATTATAAAGAACTTTACCAGAGCTATGGGTTTTACCCTTGTCGTGATCGAAGAATACACCTGGAGAACGATGTAACTGAGATACTATTACGCGCTCAGTACCGTTGATAACAAAAGTACCGTTCTCAGTCATGAGTGGCATTTCACCCATGTAAACTTCTTGCTCTTTAATATCCTTTACAGTGCCCGCTGGTGCGTCTCTATCATAAAGCACTAGACGTAGCTTGACTCGAAGGGGGGCGGAATATGTAACACCACGGATTTGACATTCTTTCACGTCAAACACAGGTTCGCCTAAGCGGAAACTCACATATTGTAATTCCGATGTACCAGAATAGCTCTTGATCGGAAATACGCTACGAAATGCAGCTTCTAGTCCAACTTCGCCTTCAGGATCAACGTTGATGAAACGTTTAAACGAATCAAGCTGGATAGACAATAGGTAAGGAGTCTCAATAACCTGCGGACGCTTACCAAAGTCCTTACGAATACGTTTTTTCTCTGTATAAGAGTAAACCATATGGTTCCTCAGCTCGCTGATAAGTGACCCACTCTGTCCAACCGTGGGACAGATCTTAGTTGTATCGTTTTGTAGTGCTAAATGTTAAAAAACACATTTAGGCTTTAGCATAGTCGAACAAACGAGACGAAATTTCAACTATTCCTATAGCGCAAAAAGGCCGGTGCCATAAAGCACCAGCCTCTAGCCGACTAATCGACTAGTAATCTAATAATAGATTACTTAAGTTCAACTTCAGCACCAGCTTCTTCTAGAGCCGCTTTTAGGGCTTCTGCTTCAGCTTTGTCAACGCCTTCTTTGATTGGTGCTGGAGCACCATCAACTACAGCTTTAGCTTCTTTCAGGCCTAGACCTGTAGCGCCACGTACTGCTTTGATAGCTGCAACTTTGTTAGCACCAGCAGACTTAAGAATTACTGTGAATTCTGTTTGCTCTTCAGCTGCTGCACCAGCGTCGCCGCCGCCAGCTACTACTGCTGCTGCAGCAGATACGCCGAATTTCTCTTCCATTGCTTCAACTAGTTCAACAACTTCCATTACAGTCATCGCTGCAACTGCTTCTAAGATTTGGTCTTTAGTGATAGACATGACTCAAATTTCCTAAATTTTTGAAATTTTTAAAAATAAGCAAGCTAATTAAGCTGCTTCTTGCTCTTTCTGTTCGCGAAGTGCAGCCAGAGTACGTACAAGTTTGCCAGCAGACGCTTCTTTCATCGTCATCATTAGCTGTGCAATAGCTTCGTCGTAAGTTGGTAGCTTCGCTAAGCGGTCAATTTGCTCTGCAGGGATGAATTCACCCTCGTAGGCTAACCCTTTAACTTCGAATTTCTTCTCTTCTTTAGCGAAGTCTTTTAGAAGACGCGCTGCAGCACCTGGGTGCTCTAGAGAGAATGCAATCAAAGTAGGACCAGTAAACACTTGTTGTAGACACTCAAAAGAAGTACCTTCAACAGCGCGGCGAGCAAGTGTATTACGTACAACACGTAGTGTTACACCAGCAGCACGCGCTTGCGCACGTAAACTAGTCATCTTACCTACTGTAACGCCACGTGAGTCAGCAACTACAGCAGATAGGGCAGCCTGGGCAGCTTCGTTGACTTCAGCAACAATTGCTTTTTTGTCTTCGAGTCTGATTGCCATTGGCTTTACTCCTGGATTCCATACCAGACATATGTCTGGAAAAATAACCTCTTTGCAGAGGGACTAAATACGGTAAATCGGAACCAGCAGAATAATTCTATCTGGGGTCCGGTACACCATCTACGTTGGAAATTAAGCTATCAATGCAGTCAATTTAACGAATTAAGTTGCTCACAAAGATATCACCAACGGTCTTGGAGGGGACCAATGGCCCTTTCCAAATCAAGGCGCAAAATTATACAACAATTTCACGCCTTGTCAATTATGCTACTACGGTTACTAGAGTTGACTGATCAACAGCCACGCCTGCGCCCATAGTAGTAGAAATTGTTACTTTCTTGATGAACTGACCTTTTGCAGAAGAAGGCTTAGCTTTCTTCAGTGCAACAAGTAGTGACTCAAGGTTCTCTTTGATTTGCTCAGGAGAGAAAGTAGCCTTACCGATAGTAGTATGGATGATACCATTCTTGTCGTTACGGTAACGTACTTGACCCGCTTTCGCGTTTTTAACTGCGTTAGCAACGTCAGGAGTTACAGTACCTACTTTCGGGTTTGGCATTAGGCCACGTGGACCTAAGATTTGGCCTAATTGACCAACAACACGCATTGCATCTGGAGAAGCAATAACAACGTCGAAGTTCATTTCGCCAGCTTTAACTTGTGCAGCTAGATCATCCATACCTACGATGTCAGCGCCAGCAGCAAGAGCTGCTTCAGCGTTAGCACCTTGAGTGAATACTGCTACGCGTACTTCACGACCAGTACCGTGCGGTAGTACAGTTGCACCACGAACGTTTTGGTCAGATTTACGAGCATCAATACCTAGGTTTACAGATGCGTCAACGCTTTCTACGAATTTAGCAGTTGCTAATTCTTGTAGTAGAGCAATAGCTTCGTTGATTTCGTACTCTTTAGTACCGTCAACTTTTTCTTTGATAGCGCGCATGCGCTTAGATAATTTAGCCATGTCTTAGCCCTCTACTACCAAGCCCATTGAACGGGCAGATCCAGCGATACAACGAACCATCGCTTCTAAGTCAGCACCAGTTAGGTCAGCTTCTTTAGTTTTTGCGATTTCTTCTAGTTGTGCTTGAGTTACTGTACCAACTTTGTTTTTGTTAGGTACTGCTGAACCAGACTTGATACCAGCCGCTTTCTTAAGTAGGAAAGATGCAGGTGGAGTCTTAGTTTCGAACGTGAAAGAACGGTCAGCATATACAGTAATTACTACTGGTACTGGAGCACCTTTCTCAAGAGAATCTGTTTTTGCGTTAAACGCTTTACAGAATTCCATGATGTTCACACCGTGTTGACCTAGCGCAGGACCAACTGGTGGACTTGGGTTAGCAGCGCCCGCTGCTACTTGTAGCTTGATATAAGCCGTGACTTTTTTAGCCATTTTAAATACCTCGTGGGTGGGTAATAACGCCAGTGTGTTAACACTCGCTTCCCTATTACAAAAACAAATAACACATTGTTTATTTGCTACTTTGTCTGTCGTTACTGCAGATGCAACAACGCCAGATATAAAAGAGCGCGTATTCTAGGTTAAAAATGGAGCAATTACAAACAAAAAGATGGGCTTTTTTAGTACTCGCTATACGGTATGATCGCGATTTCCAGAGGTTCAGTCGTTCACTCCTTCTCCCGACGGCTAGCGCAGCAGATACGAAAAAGGCCTCTAAAATAGAGGCCTTTGAATTTGTTTCGTTATTTAGTTGCCTAACAGCACTAGTTACGATTTTTCGATTTGACCAAACTCTAGATCAACAGGCGTTGAACGGCCAAAAATCAGTACCGATACTTTAACACGGCTCTTCTCGTAATCCACTTCTTCAACAACACCGTTAAAGTCAGCAAACGGGCCGTCGGTAACGCGTACCACTTCACCCGGCTCAAACAGGGTTTTAGGCCTTGGTTTATCAATCGCATCTTGCAGACGGTTTAAGATAGCATCCGCTTCTTTTTGTGAAATAGGTGCTGGACGCTCAGTAGTACCACCGATAAAGCCCATAACACGAGGAATACTGCGCACTAAGTGCCAAGTATCATCGTTCATCACCATTTTCACCAATACATAACCTGGGAAAAACTTACGCTCGCTTTTACGCTTTTGACCTGAACGCATTTCAACCACTTCTTCGGTCGGTACAAGTACCTCTTCGAAGTAGTCTTCCATTTCATGCATCTTGATATATTCTTTCAGAGTTTTGCTTACGCGTGCTTCATAGCCAGAAAAAGCTTGCACTACGTACCATCTCATTTTTTGTTCTGCAATCTCAGTCATGATTAAAGACTAGCTCCAGTTATCCACGCCACTAAACGAACAAAGATGCCATCTAGGCCCCACAAAATCAGTGCTGTGATAGCAGATACGGCGAGTACAATAAAAGTGGTTTGCATCGCTTCTTGACGCGTCGGCCATACCACTTTGCGCACTTCAATTTGTGCCTCTTTGGCAAAGCTAATAAAGGTTTTACCTTTAGTTGTAGTTGCTGCCACACCCAGTGCAGCGACGACAAGGAAAATAACCCCAACTACACGTGCTAAAAAGTGAGTATCAGCCTCACCTGCGAAATAGTTACCTACTACAGCACCGACTAAAAGTAGTGCTACTGTACACCACTTTAGTCCATCCATTGAACTACTGGTACTTTCATTGCTCGTTGTCATACAACCAAATCCACTTTTCGTAAATGCAAAAGCCCCGCATTGCGAGGTATCAGACCTGTGAATCTAGTAAATATCACAGGTAACCTTATTGATCTGCTGAGATCAAAAAAATTGGCAGGGGTGGAGAGATTCGAACTCCCAACATTCGGATTTGGAATCCGACGTTCTGCCGTTGGAACTACACCCCTTTAATTTGGCCCTAGTATAGGGTTTTTTCATGCAAATGTAACCAAGAAAACTTGGCCGAGATCTGAGTAAAGCATCTCGTCACTAAACCTTTTACAGGTCTATCTACCACAAAAGGCCGCCGAAGCGACCTTTTTTATGTTTCACATCAATCGAACTTATTCGATGATTGAAGAAACAACACCAGCACCAACTGTACGGCCACCTTCGCGGATTGCGAAACGTAGACCTTCGTCCATTGCTACTGGAGCGATTAGCTCAACAACAAACTTAAGGTTGTCGCCTGGCATTACCATTTCTACACCTTCTGGAAGCTCTACAGCACCAGTGATGTCAGTTGTACGGAAGTAGAACTGTGGACGGTAACCTTTGAAGAATGGTGTGTGACGACCACCTTCATCTTTAGATAGTACGTATACTTCTGATTCGAACTTAGTGTGTGGAGTGATTGAACCAGGCTTAGCTAGTACTTGACCACGTTCAACATCTTCACGCTTAGTACCACGTAGAAGAATACCACAGTTCTCACCTGCACGACCTTCGTCTAGTAGCTTACGGAACATCTCAACACCTGTACAAGTTGTTTTAGATGTCTCGCGGATACCTACGATTTCAACTTCGTCTTGTACACGTACGATACCAGCTTCGATACGACCTGTTACTACAGTACCACGACCTTGGATTGAGAATACGTCTTCGATAGGCATGATGAATGGCTTATCGATTTCACGCTCTGGCTCTGGGATGTAAGTGTCTAGTGCTTCAGCTAGCTCTAGTACTTTCGCTTCCCATGCTTCGTCGCCTTCAAGTGCTTTAAGCGCAGAACCTTGGATTAGTGGTAGGTCATCACCTGGGAAATCGTACTCAGATAGAAGTTCACGAACTTCCATTTCTACTAGCTCTAGTAGCTCTTCGTCGTCAACCATGTCACATTTGTTCATGAATACGATGATGTAAGGTACACCAACTTGACGAGAAAGTAGGATGTGCTCACGAGTTTGTGGCATTGGGCCATCTGTCGCAGCTACTACTAGGATTGCGCCGTCCATTTGAGCAGCACCAGTGATCATGTTTTTAACATAATCGGCGTGTCCTGGACAGTCTACGTGTGCGTAGTGACGAGTAGGAGTGTCGTACTCGATGTGAGAAGTATTGATCGTAATACCGCGCTCACGCTCTTCTGGAGCATTATCGATAGATGCGAAATCTTTTGCATTACCACCGTAGTGCTTAGTTAGCACTGAAGAGATCGCTGCAGTTAGAGTTGTTTTACCATGGTCAACGTGACCAATAGTGCCCACGTTTACGTGAGGCTTACTACGTTCAAATTTTTCTTTAGACATGATCGCCCCTCAGAGACAGATACGGTGAAAGATTTCACACTAGCAAATAATTAAAAGGATTAAAGTACTAGAAAGTGGTGCTGATAGGCAGAGTTGAACTGCCGACCTCACCCTTACCAAGGGTGTGCTCTACCAACTGAGCTATATCAGCATTTTGTATTGGAGCGGGCAGCGGGAATCGAACCCGCATCATCAGCTTGGAAGGCTGAGGTAATAGCCATTATACGATGCCCGCATCATGTTTCTAGCTGTTCAATTAGAACGACTTCAAACCATAGATGGTGGGGGGGGACGGATTCGAACCATCGAAGCTTTCGCGGCAGATTTACAATCTGCTCCCTTTGGCCACTCGGGAACCCCCCCATTACTTAAATGATTAAATGGTGCCGACTACCGGAATCGAACTGGTGACCTACTGATTACAAGTCAGTTGCTCTACCTACTGAGCTAAGTCGGCGTCATTTAAGTGAGGCGCATTCTATGTAATAGTTTTCGCGGTTGCAACACTAAAACACGAAAAAATGCGAGAAAATGCCTGAATGGGTAAAGTTCATACAAAAATCGCTGTCCAGATTGAGTCAACACCTTTATTTTGTTCATCAATTGCACATAGGGTTGGCGCATTAGCTGCAACAATTAAGTTGCTAGGCGCAGTGAAATCTCGCCACCGATAAATGGCTTTATTATGCCGTGCTGCTCGACCAGTAAGGCACCTTGTTGATCAACCCCTCGCGCAATCCCACTGATGGTTTTTGGCCCCATGATAAGATTCACCGGTTGGTTGATAAAAGCATCCAGCTCTTGCCATCTTGCTAGAAATGGCTTGAACCCGTGTTGTTGATACAACTCTAATGTCACACGAAGAGCCGTAAGGATATGAGCAGCTAAAGTATTACGGCTGATATCTTGCGCCCCGATTTGTTTTAAGTCGAACCAAGGCTGATCAATTTCAGTCGCCATCTGCGCTGGCATATTGATATTTAAACCTAGCCCTATCACTAATTGACATGGCCCTGCAGCCTGGGCTGACATCTCGACTAAAATACCCGCCAGCTTCTTATTGTTAACGTAAATATCATTGGGCCATTTCAGCTTAGCGCCCGTGATACCTAAGGCGGTCAAGGCATTAACCGTTGCAATACCGGCGGCTAAACTTAACCCCATAGCCGCTTCGATGCCTTGTTCTAACTGCCAAAACATCGACAAATATAAATGTGAACCAAATGGCGAAACCCACTTACGGCCACGTCTTCCACGACCGGCGGTTTGACACTCCGCCAAGCAAGCCGCCCCCGATGACAGCTGATCCAACCTATCCATCAAATACTGATTGGTTGAATCAATCACTGAAAACACCACTATTTCATCTTGCCCAGATTGCTGCTGCAGTTTTGCAACATCGAGCAACTCGATGGCGTGGGCCATTTTGTAGCCCTTGCCTTTAACGCTGTGAATATCCAAACCCAGCTGTTGAGCTTGTTTAATATAGTTACTCACCGAAGTGCGGCTGACGCCAAGCTGCTCTCCGAGCCATTCACCTGAATAAAAATGACCGTCGGCTAACAATTGAATGATCCGATTTACCTGCTCCCTTGCCATCACCCTTGCTTCCTTATTTGGTTATTCATATTCAATCTAGCGTTAAGCTTCGCTCGCCAAAGCTTGCTGTTCAAATTGCAGCATCATTTCATCGAGATTCGTTTCACCCTGCGCACCAATAAAACGCACTTCATGCTCTAATAACACCCCAAAGCGCTCGGCGACACTTGTGCGAACTAACCAAGCCAGCTCCACGACATCTTTTGCGCTCGCGGTTCCCGTATTGACTAACACTAGGGCTTGTTGTTGATGCACCTGTGCCCCGCCCACCTTACGCCCTTTAAGACCGCATTGGTCAATCAGCCAGCCCGCTGCAAGCTTTTTCTGGCCTGCAATTGCGGTGTCGTAAATCGGCATATCGGGATAAGCGATGGCCAATGCTTGGGCTTGAGCTTCGGGCACTTGCGGATTCTTAAAGAAACTACCTGCATTACCTAATTCGTTTGGATCGGGCAATTTTTGGCTACGAACCTGGCAAACCAGATTGAAAATATCGTCCGCCGTGGCGGAATCAGGTAAGGATTTCAAGTCACCATAGCTAGTCACTGGCTGCCATTGTTTGGGTAATCGAAAAGTCACCTCAACAATTAAATGGGAATCTTTTAGCGCATGCTTAAAAATGCTATCACGGTAACCAAACTCACACTCGTCACGCGACATTTGGCGCCACTGCTTGTTAATCAGATCGTAAGCATTCACCTGTTCAACGAAATCTTTAATCTCAACTCCATAAGCACCAATATTTTGCACTGGCGTTGCGCCAACACAACCTGGGATCAGCGCAAGGTTTTCCAGCCCCGGATAGCCTTGGGCTAAGCACCAAGTAACAAATTGATGCCAGTTTTCTCCCGCCCCAACGGTGATCAACCAGGCATCTCCAGCGTCAACCACCGTTTTACCAGTAAACTCAGGTTTGAGTAGCACGCCCTTAAAATCTTCACAAAATAATAGATTGCTGCCCCCTGCGATAATGAAATAGGGAACTCCCTCGGTTAAAGAGAATTCGCTTAATTGTGCTTGCGAAGAAAATGTCACCAACTGCTGAGCCTTGACATCAAGTGCAAAAGAATTGAAATGAAGCAATGATTGCTGCTGAGAAATATTCATGAAAGAAGGCCTAAATCGAATGTCAGCGAATGATTATACTGAAAATAATCACGTAAAGCGCGGCCGAAAGCAAACTTGGCCTTGCTCCGCCACCTACGCCTAAGCACCAAAAAAGAGCAATAACGCGCCCCAATCGCCCCAGATTGGTGCACTCAGGCCATTCACAGCCTAGTATTTAGATTGCTTCGCCCCACCAAGGCGCCCCACAATGCAACAAGCGCACTAACAAGGCGCTTTCAAAGTGCTTCACATCTAAATTGGCATGATACCTGCTAACGCTTAGCCGCTTTATTATAAAAACACATCGCAAATAGACAGGAATGATTTGTGATGCAGCCAGTGAACCGAACGTCACAACAAGCCAACACAATTACGGTTAGTGAGACGTAGCACTCGGCGCCATTAAGTACCTTATTAACTATATCGCTTAAATAACTGCTGAAATGACATTGACAAGATCATAGGCAGCGAGCAAGGGAGAGAACGTGGACAACATCAATAGCGCAGTCGAAACTTTAGTACAAAGTTCGAATACTCTTTTTATCCTACTGGGTGCCATCATGGTTTTAGCCATGCATGCTGGTTTTGCTTTTCTTGAAGTGGGCACGGTTCGCAAGAAAAACCAAGTCAACGCCCTAGTCAAAATCATTGCTGACTTTGGTTTCTCAGCGGTGATTTACTTCTTTATTGGTTACTGGATTGCTTACGACACCACTTTCTTAGCTCCAGCGAGCGAGCTAGCTCAAAACAACGGTTACGACTTAGTTAAGTTCTTTTTCTTACTGACGTTTGCCGCAGCTATCCCTGCCATTATTTCTGGAGGCATTGCCGAGCGAGCTAAGTTTTACCCTATGTTAGCGGCATCGGGGTTAATTGTCGGTTTTGTCTATCCCTTTTTTGAAGGCATTATCTGGAATGGCAATTACGGCTTCCAAGCTTGGCTTGAAGCTAGCTTTGGCGCGGGCTTCCATGATTTTGCAGGCTCGGTAGTGGTGCATGGCGTGGGCGGCTGGTTAGCCCTAGTAGCCGTGTTATTTTTAGGCATACGTAACGGTCGCTACCGTAATGGCAAACTGGTTGCGTTTGCGCCATCTAACATCCCATTTCTTGCTCTTGGCGCGTGGATCTTAACCGTCGGCTGGTTTGGTTTTAACGTCATGTCGGCCCAAACCATGGATGGCATTTCAGGGCTAGTCGCAGTGAATTCATTGATGGCCATGGTCGGTGGTATTATCGTGTCGCTATTAATGGGTAAGAACGACCCCGGCTTCATTCACAATGGTCCTTTAGCAGGCTTAGTCGCAGTGTGTGCCGGCTCAGATTTAATGCACCCAATTGGCGCATTAATCACAGGCGGCGTAGCCGGTGGTTTATTTGTGGTGCTATTTACCTACCTGCAAAACCGCATGAAACTGGATGATGTATTAGGTGTTTGGCCACTGCACGGTGTGTGTGGCGCATGGGGTGGTATTGCGGCTGGTATCTTTGGTAGCGAAGCCCTAGGTGGTCTTGGCGGCGTTAGCATGGCAGCTCAACTGATTGGCACCTTAGCGGGTATTTTAGTCGCCGTATTAGGTGGCATCATAGTCTACGGCGTGTTAGCAAAAACCGTAGGGTTACGCATGGATCAAGAAGATGAATTCCATGGTGCAGACTTAAGTATTCACAAAATAGGCTCTATTAACGAAGACTGAGCCAACTTAGTCTGACTGCAAACTTGAAACGGGCATTGATGACGATGCCCGTTTTTTTTCGCCTCCCAAAACCACTTCAACATGCTTGTTGAGCAAAATTTGTAGGCTGTTAGGTGCGACGCGGATGCGAGGCATAGTTATCCCACTATCAAAAACAGTACCAAAGCAGACTAGTTTACCAATCTCACCCTTTGATTTAGTAACTCAGTAGAATTTTTTACTATATAAATTGAAAATAAAAATTGACACCAAGATTAACTAAAACTAAATTAATGACGATTCGTCAATAAATGTCTTTTGGTCATATCTTGGGAATTTGTTACTGATCGTGGTTCACCTGAATCAAACAGGTATAATAAGGTCATGATCATTACAGCGTAGTAAATTATGACAACACAAACCCGAAAAGCCCGTGAAGTGGCCGAGCGCGAAGAGTTACTGCTTGATTTAGCTATCGAGATCATTGAGCAACATGGTTTTGCTCAACTGACGATGGATAAGTTAACAGCGCGTTCAGAATACTCTAAGGGGACAGTGTATAACCATTTTTCGAGTAAAGAAGATTTATGGTGTGCCCTGTGCGCGAGAGGGTTGCGGGTACAACGCAGTATGTTTGGTAAGCTGGCTCAATTTCAAGGCAATAGCCGAGAAGCTATCTTAGCTCTTAGCTTTGGTTATGAGCTGTTCACCTTGTGCTACCCAACCCTGACGATGGTGTCATTGCGCGCGATGAGTCCTGCGGTGTTTGAAAAAGCATCGCCAGCGCGGATAAAAGTGCTGTCGGAAACCGAAGACGAAATGGTGCAAATGTTGAAAGGCATGATAGAAGTTGCAATGGACAAAGGTGAACTCAGTCGCCGTTACCAGGACAACCTATATCAGATCACCTTTGCAATTTGGGCAATGAGCTTTGGCTCGGTAACCATATTGCGAAATTCAACACCTACTCCTTGTCTGGAGCGCATTGATATTGACTCGGCGGTGTTGACCAATGCTTCTATCGTACTCGATGGCTTGCAGTGGCAACCCTACTCTTGGGACTTTGATTATCGGGCCAGTTGGCAACGGATAGCCAAAGAGATATTTGCAGATGAATTAGCACAGCTGTCTAAACACAGCTAACATCAAACGCCAGTAAAGGGTGCGAGTCACTTGTTGCTGGTTTTTTTAGTACTACACATGACGATTCGTCATTTATTGCCGAAATGTCACATATAGCAAACATCTTTGCGAGGGAATGATGCAAAAATTAGGCTCAGTCACCCCCAGTAGCTGGCAGTATTGGGTAGTTCAGCGCCCGATAGTCAGTTTACTTATGGCCATGCTAGTCGTTGTTAGCCTTGGTTATGGTACCAGTAAACTTTTCTTTGATGGAGACTATCGGGTCTTTTTTGGCGCCGATAACCCACAGCTACAAGCATTTGAACAAATGCAAAATGTCTACAGTAAATCTGACTCGGTTAGTTTTATCATTGCGCCCAAATCGGGCAATGTTTTTAGCCCTGACACGCTAAATCAAATCCATCAGATGACCGAAGCGGCGTGGCAAACGCCATATTCAACTCGAGTGGATTCCATTACAAACTATCAACACACCCAAGCCGATAGCGATGATCTACTTGTCGAAGACTTGTTACTAGATCCTGAATCCCTAGATCAAGCCAAGATCAACCAGATCCGTCATGTCGCCCTAACCGAACCGAATTTAGTGGACAAACTGGTAGGTAAAGCTGGCGATGTCAGCATTATCAACGTGACCGTACAGTTGCCAGAAATTGATCCCTTAACCGAGGGCCCTGCCGTGGCTAACTTTGCCAAGCAGCTGCAAGCTCAGTTTCACCAATTATATCCTGATACTGAAATTCGTTTATCTGGCTTGGTCATGCTCAATGATGCCTTTGCAACCTACGCGCAACAAGACTCCAGCACCTTAGTACCAGCTATGTTCTTGCTGATTTTAATTATGCTAGCCGTATTACTGCGCTCGGTTTTAAGCACCCTTGCTTCCCTCGCCGTGATTATTGCAACCATAGCGGCAACCTTGGGTATCTCGGGTTGGCTTGGTATTGCACTCACCACCCCCACAGTCAACGTGCCTACTATAGTGATGACCTTAGCGGTGGCAGACTGCGTACATATTATTAGCAGCATGTTATTAGCCATGCGCAATGGCCAAACTAAACAACAAGCTATCTATACGAGTTTGGAGCTTAACTTTAAGCCGGTGTTTATCACCAGCGCAACTACCGCCATCGGTTTCTTGTCACTTAACTTTTCTGATTCACCACCATTGCGCGACCTAGGTAACTTGGTGGCCGTGGGTATGCTGTTCGCCTTTTTATTCTCGGTTACCCTATTACCTGCCTTGCTCAGCCTGATGCCTATCAAGGTAGGCAATACACACGCACCGTCTAACGCCATGACACGATTTGCCAACTGGGTGATCGCAAAACAAAAGCCTATCTTGGTTTGCGGCTTATTATTGGTTGCGGGGCTGGCCTCTCAAGTACCTAATAATCAAGTTAATGATGATTCATTAAAATACTTCAGCACCGACACCACCTTTCGCCAAGACTCGGATTTTATGGCGCAGCATATCTCTGGCATGACCACGTTAGAATTCAGCCTAGATAGTGGCCAGAGTAATGGCATTAATCATCCTGAGTTTTTAGCCGATTTAGCCGCATTCACCACTTGGTTACGTGAACAACCCGAAACGGATCATGTCAGCTCTCTCAGTGACACCGTAGCAAGGTTAAATAAAAACATGCATGGTGATGATCCCGCTCAGTATCGGTTACCACTGCAACAAGAATTGGCTGCACAATATCTATTGATGTATGAGATGAGCTTGCCATATGGACTTGATCTCAATAACCAAATCAACATAGACAAATCAGCCACTCGGGTTGTAGCAACATTTCAAAACCTAGGTAGTAATGAAATTCTTGCTCTCGAGCAACGCGTCAGCGACTGGTTTAGTGCTCAAGCACCCAATATCAAGGTAGCCATTTCGAGTACCAGCTCGATGTTTGCCCATGTGGGAGAGCGCAACATGTCGAGTATGTTGATGGGAACCGCGTTTGCCTTAGTACTAATTTCAGCCCTGTTGGGATTTGCACTGCGCTCTTGGCAATTAGGTTTTATTAGTTTGTTACCTAATATTTTGCCGGGATTAGCGGGCTTTGGTTTGTGGTCGCTAGTCAGTGGAGAAATCAATCTCGCCCTATCCATCGTCTCTAGCCTGACCCTAGGCATAGTGGTTGATGATACGGTGCACTTTTTAAGCAAGTACCAGCATGCCCGCAAGCGTGGCCAATCAAGTGAGCAAGCCGTTATCTACGCCTTTAACAATGTGGGCCGAGCATTATTGATCACGACCTTAGTTATCTGTGTCGGTTTTGCCGTACTCACGCAATCAAACTTTGCCTTGAATGCTGATATGGGCTTATTAACCAGTATTGTCGTGTTTATTGCACTGGTGATTGATCTACTCATACTGCCCGCCTTTTTACTGGTGTTTGACCGTGCACCCGCAGTGGTTAACACCACCTCGACCCAATCCGAGCCAATCAACACCACGGTGGCTCCCCAAGCTTAATTGACGACCAAGGAATGACAATGAAACCAACCATGACAACCTTATTTTACGGCGCTACTTTATTTTATGGTGCGAGTTTGCTGGGCTTTGCAACGCTAGCGAACGCTGAACAAGCAGCCTCGGCAGATGAAAGCCGTGGCCTAACCATTATGCAAGAGCGTAAAGCAAGGGATACGGGATGGCAAAACAGCGAAGCCAGCCTTGAAATGCAATTAACCAATGGTCAAGGGCAAACTAGTTCGCGCGAACTAAGAATGAAAAACCTTGAAGTGGCAGGTGATGGCGACAAGTCATTGAGTATTTTTGACACCCCACTGGATGTGAAAGGCACTGCATTTTTAAGCTTTTCTCACGTCAACAGCGCCGATGACCAATGGTTATATTTACCGGCGCTAAAACGAGTCAAACGCATCTCATCACGCAACAAATCAGGCCCGTTTATGGGCAGCGAATTTGCTTATGAAGATTTAAGCTCGTTTGAAGTGCCAAAGTACCGCTATCGCTACCTAAAAGATGAAGACTTGGCAGGGCAAAAAACCTGGGTGATAGAAAATATTCCTAATGATGAGTACTCAGGCTATAGCAAACTGGTGAGCTGGATCGATCAACAAGAGTATCGCGTCCTGAAAACTCAGTACTATGATCGCAAGTCAGCACTGCTTAAAACCTTAGTGTTCAGTGACTACCAAGCCTATCAAGTCGATACCCCAACGGGTGAAAGCAAAACCTTTTGGCGTGCCAACAAAATGGTTGTGGACAACCATCAAACAGGTAAGTCAACCCAGCTGATTTTCAAGGAGTATCGCTTCAACACAGGGTTAACCGATGCCGACTTTAATCAAAGCAAGCTAAAGCGCGCACGTTAATCATTCATCTCAGCCAAGGCGTTGGTAACGGATTGACGCCAGCCCTTGGCTCTCGAATTATGGCACAAGGAGCCCATATGAAAGCCCTGTTATTAATTGCGCTTGCTTTTGGCGGCCTAGTCACATCCAGTCACGCGATGGAAATACAAGGCTCAATTAGTGTTGAGCAGCGCAGCTTTGTATCAAATGCCCAATATCCAGCTCAAGGCGATCATCAAACCTCGCTAACCTTTGAGCCCGAGCTCTATTGGTCTTGGAATGACCAGCAAGATGCGTTTATCTTCACCCCCTATGCACGGCTAGACAGCTTAGATAGTGAACGTAGCCACTGGGATATTCAGCAAGCTAAGTGGGTTCACTTGCAAGATAGCTGGGAATTTGAGTTAGGCCTAGGCATCATCTACTGGGGCGTCACCGAGTCACAACATTTGGTCGATGTGATTAACCAAACCGACCAAGTAGAAACCGTTAACGGCGATCGAAAACTCGGTCAACCCATGGCCCATTTAAGTTTGATCCAAGATTGGGGGGTCATTGACGCGTTTATCCTACCCGGCTTCCGTGAGCGAACATTCGCGGGTAAAAAAGGGCGCTTACGCACGCCTTGGGTGGTTGATGCCGATGCAGCGAGTTATCAATCCTCCGCGGAGCAAAAACATATCGATTGGGCGCTGCGCTGGAGTCACTCGCTGGATGAATGGGATCTGGGGATCGCCACCTTTAAAGGTACAGATCGCACCCCTATTTTACAACCGGCCCCCAATGCGACCTTGCAACCGTATTATCAACAAATCTGGCAAGTGAGCGCGGATGTGCAAGCCACCTTTAATGAATGGCTGTGGAAACTGGAAGCCTTACATAAAAACGAGCAACAGCAAAGCTATCGCGCTTTAGTCGCCGGCTTTGAATACACCCTAGTTGGGCTTGCGCAGACCCGCTATGATCTTGGCTTACTGCTCGAATATAACTGGGATCAGCGTCGCTTAGATGCCCCCACGCCTTATCAAAATGACATATTTATCGGCTCAAGGCTCGCCTTTAACGATGAAGACGGCTCCAGTGTACTGATAGGCCTAGCTCGGGATCTCGAACAAATGAGTTATTCGGGGCGTCTGCAAGGCAGCACGCGCTTTGGTCAACACTGGCGGCTAAATATTGAGGCTTGGTTATTTCATAGTGATATCAGCACGGATCCTCTTTATGCCTTAGATAAAGACGATCATATCGGCGTTGAACTGGTTTATTATTTCTAACCAGTTAAATCGATATTTTGTTATAACAAATTGTTTCAAATGTGATTAAATTATGGTCTACAGTTAGAGAGTGACTGAGTGCTCTCGATCTAATCCTAAAGTCGAATATACACAGAAACGAAAAAACTGCATAACATAGTCGTAACATATAGGGAGATATAAAGATGCATGCATATTTACCTGCCATCGACGTTTTGATGTGTCATTGTGGTGTAAGCTTTGAAGAAGCGTGTGAGCAATTAGGCGTTAGAGCCGAAGATATCACGGAATCAGATACTCGTGAAAAATACCTTCAGGTACCTGAAAACTAATCTAAGCTGCTACTCAGCTTATTGCAAAAAGCGATAAAAATGCCCAGCTAAGTCTGGGCGTTTTCTTTTTTCGTTTGGACAAATTTAAGTCAATTCAACGCTAATGATTCCAATGTCACTAGTAACTCAGTAAAATCCTCACCATAACACTCCGTTTTGATTGAACTTAGTTTGCGCAAGGATCCGCGTATCACTTCAAGGATGTAGGTCTAGGATGTATTTTGACTTTTTTGGGCTCAGTGAAAATCCGTTTTCTATTGTACCCGCGCCAGATTATTTCTATCTCAGCGAACGCCATCAGCAAGCGCTCACGCACTTGATGTACAGCTTGCCCGGCGGTACTGGAGGCTTTGTACTGCTAACGGGTGAAGTGGGCACGGGTAAAACCACCGTATGCCGAACTTGGCTTAGTCAACTCAGCGAACAAACTGCATTGGCTTACATTCTTAATCCGTCGGTCAATGAAATTGAGTTGCTCGAAACCATTTGCGATGAGTTTGCCATCCCCTATCAAGCCGGCCAAGATGATCTAAAGCGCTTATATCAACTACTTACCGAATATTTAAATCACAATCATCAACATGGCAGGCATTCTGTCTTGCTGATCGATGAGGCTCAATTACTGACCCCACTGTCGCTGGAACTGTTAAAACTACTGACTCAAATAGAGTATCAAGGGCAAAAATTGCTAAAAGTGGTTTTAATCGGCCAGCCCGAACTTTTGGCACTCCTACGTCAAGAATCATTACTGACTTTAGCGCAGGGCATCAATACTCGTTATCATTTACTGCCGCTAAATTATCAGGATGTTTGCCAATACGTAAAACACCGCTTAGGGGTTGCTGGTTGTCGACTCAAGGTTTTTAGTCGTATGGCCTTGAAGGAGCTGCAATTACACAGTAATGGCGTGCCGCGGCTCATCAACCTAATTTGTGATCAGTCAATGTTAGCCGCCTTTGCTCAAGGCAAACATCAGGTTTCTGCCCGCATGGTGCGCCAAGTCGCCAATGAACTACAAGGCATTCAACATCAAAGCGCTTGGCGCCAGTTATTGGAGCCCTACCGAGAAGCCTTTGCCGCCGTAGCCTTTGGCTTGGTGATAGGCGCTGCCGTTATTGGTTTAACTCCCAATGTAAACCATCAGCCAGCATTGGCCCAACTCAGCCACAATTCTTGGTTTTTACCACCATGGCATACCCAATCCTCATTCAAGGCCAGAGCTGTGAGCGGTGAAGCCGATGTGCAAGCCGAGGGGAACTCAATCAATTTACACTCAAAGCAATACCATCAGGGCCAACAGCATGACTTTCTTAACAAGCTGATTAGCCAAAGTCGTAATATGGCCCCCGCGATGCAAAGCCTTTACCAAATCTGGGGCTATTCGTTACCTGCGGAACGAGCCGATTGCCACACAGGTAGTATTGTCGGATTGCATTGTATTAAAGCCAATAATGCTGACATGGGACAACTCAAAAAAATGAACCATCCCGTGGTGGTGAAAATGCTTGATGGCGATCAGCAGGAATATTACGTCACCCTCGCTAAAATATATCGTGGTGTGGAGCTGCTAATTGCAGGCCAGCATATTCGAGTGAGTGAAGAGTGGTTTATGCGCCATTGGCAGGGTGAATTAACCTTACTCTGGAAAGCCCCTTTACACTTTGATGGTCCGTTGAAGCGTGGCGATCAGGGCCCTGCTGTTGCTTGGTTAAGTGAAAGCTTGGCGATGCTAGACCCCGAGCAAACTCATGTCACGGATACCTTTGACGCTCAACTTGAGCAAAGTTTAAAACGGTTCCAACAGCAACAAACCCTCACCGACGATGGCATCGCGGGAGCGCAGACATTATTGCAATTGAATTTACAGGTGCGCACTAACCAACCTAAGTTGGTGTTTAAGAGTTAACCTCAGCCAAACTGAGCCCAAAAAAAAGCTTGCCTTGGCACTAACCTTAGCAAGCTCGATGTATCTTAATAAGCAATTGGATTAGAACGGTAGTAAAGGTAAAATTCTCACTGGGTGAGTGATAGGTAAGTTAACCGCCAAACCATTGATAAACCTACTTCCATAAAGAAAACCAACACTAACCACCGCACCTTATTTTTACAGTTTTAAAAAATTGTAAAAATAGAGGCAACTAACCTCAAAGAAAGCCTTTTATTCTTACACTTTACCCAATAATCACTTTACGTTCAACTGCAGGGATATCCTTTGGGATGCGATTAATGCATGGAAAATACTGCGTGTTTACGGCTCTGATGTAGTTACTTATTGATGACACGCTTCTTCCCTAAAGCTTCTTAGAACAAATCAAGAGAGGCTGGTATGCCTGCCTCTCTTTATTGCTCATTGTCCATGTGCGTACAACGAGTTTTATGTTCGATTGATATTATGGAAAATTTTACCCAATATAACTCGAGCTCCAGCATATGATAAGTGACCCCCTCCATTATAGAGACCTCCATATTGTTCATCGATAATCTTACATCGCCCTTCTTCACAAAGAATATCTTGGGGCATTACTTTATGTAGATTTGGATGATTAGGTAAATACGAATCTAATTTTTTTGACATTTCAACAGTGTTGCTG